>JACCSL010000007.1 GCA_013812995.1 Ardenticatenales bacterium
TTGCATAAGTGCGCTACCTGCTTACGCACGGTCGGTGCGAGCCGCTCCCCTGCCGGGGTGAGAAAGCCATAGCGCCTCCCCGTCAGGCGGTGCCTACCGAACGGCAGACGAATCAACGAGCCCGGACCGTCGCGCAGGGCTTCCTGCTTGGGATAGAGTTCAAGTGTACCCAGCCCACTGGCCTGAATCAGCCCCGTGCCGAAGGCACGGGCCGTGCGCCCACTGACAGGACGAGCAAAAAAGAACCAGAGGTGTCCTCCACGGCGACTCTGCTCCAGGTAGCCGGGCACTCCCCGACTCGCGAGGGAGCGAGCCGTCTGCACCAGGTGCTGCCAGGTTTCGGTGTCATCGGCATCCAGCACCACAAAGCGTGCCTGGCTCTCGGGATCCAGCAGGTATGTGCCCAGCGTCATCTCTCCGCGCAGGTGGGCCTCAATGTGCTTGATGGGCAGCGGGCGGTGGACACAGGTGTAGCGACCATCTGGGCGCTGAAAGGAGTACAGATCCCAGCGCTGGATGAAGCACGTTGCAAGCATCCGAGCTTGAGTACGGAGTGAGGGTTGGGCGGATATGTCGGTGGGCAGCATACGCTACCAGCATACCAAATCGCGTGTCTCCCCTCCCCTACTGCCCCAAAATGACGGGGCATCCTGTCCTCTGTCACACATTACACTGGCAGTGAAGTCGGGTATTTTGGGCTACTCAGACGGCTCACAAACGACCTGACGCTGGTACCGCCGCTACCTCAAGTGCCGCCAGCCTAATGCACCAGGATGAAACGAACGTAGAGCGCGGATTTAGGTAAGGCTCGCGGTAGACACCTCTTGGAGACACACGTACGAGACACCGTCTGCTCCCCTACAGCGGGATGGGCACAATGGCTGCCGGTGAGGGGGCACTGGTTGCCTGCGGCGGCGCAACCTCCTTGGGGGTCTCTTGACAGGCACTGCCATGCACGCGCCCGCTGGCAGTCCAAAAGTGCTCGACGTCTGCCAGAGAGGCGGTGTAGCGCGGGATGGGCATCGTCCAGAGGCTGCTCACGCCCCACTCATCGGCCAGGAGGGCGCGGCGGGTGGGCTGCTCCTTGAGGCGCATGGTCCACTCCTCCCACTGATCGGGTAGGGGAGCGTAGACCGGGTGCTGGGTATCCGTCTGGGACTCACGCTTGATGGCCGTGGTATTGACTCTGCCGACTTCGCGGGCAAACCACTCGGCGTCCCGGCGCGAGACGCCAAAAATAATGCGGGTTTGGATATTCCCCAATGCCCCAAGCATCCGCTCACTGAGTTGGCTGAGGTTTTGGTGGGCGAGGGTCAGGTGCAGGCCGAACTTGCGACACTCCGAGAGAATCTGCGCCAGACTCTTGGCCGAGCCAGGGTTAGCCGCAAAGTCTTGAAACTCATCGATGTAGGCGTAGCAGGGGCGGCGCTCCTCCAGGGGCAGGTCGTGGCGACTCACCGCCGCTTGCTCCAGGCTCGTGACGATGAGCGAGCCCAAGAGGCGACGCGTCTCCCCGTCACAGCGGCCCAGATCAACAAGGAGCACTTGGCCCTGGTCCATGAGCGAGCGAAAGTTGAGGTGGTTCGCCCGCTGCCCCAGCACGCAGCGCAAGTCAGGGTTGAAGGTGAAAGCCGCCACCTTGTTGAGGGTACTCTCGCGCAGGACAGGGGCTTCTCTCCCCCAGCGGTCATAGCGCTCATGAAAGAAGCTGACTACCTCGGGATTGGAGACGCGCGTGAGGAGTTGCTCGCGCCAGTTCTGATCAACCAGCAAGCGGTGCATATCGATGAGGGTGCATTGGTTCTCAATCAGGGTGATGAGTGCGGCGGTAGCGACATTGCTGAAGTGAGGTGCTTCCCGCAAGCTCTCCGGCCAGGTGCGCCGAAAGGCTTCCACCACACCTTGGGCCACTCGATACGGGTCGCCGGGGGTGGCCAGGACGTTGAAGGGAAGAGCGTAGTCGCGTCGGGTGGGATCAAAGCAGATCACGCGCTCGGCGTCTTCAGGGGCGAGTACCCCTTGACTGAGGCAAAGTCGGAGCGTATCACTCACCAGATCACTGTGGGGGTCAATCAGCACACAGCCCCGCCCTGCCGCGATGTCCTGAAAGAGGCAGTACTCCAAGAGCTTTGACTTGCCCTTGCCCGTAATGCCAATCACATGCAGGTGGGCGCGCCGAGCACGCTCGGAGAGGCGGTACGTAGGGAAAAACGGCAGCGGTCCCAAACGACCGACCCTCAGATCATGGGGCTGCCGCCACGCCAAAGCCAGTAGTTTGAACAGGGTCGAAACAGACACGCTGCACACAGAAAGAAGCCAAGAAGGATGCTACACAGCGCAATTCGCCCTTGACCATACGGTTCCCCGAATCTACAATTATTTTGCTATCGCAAAATCGTTATTTTTTTCTCTTCTCAAGATTGGCCTGGAGGAGAAAAAAATAAGCCAATTGTAGACTTCAAACGACACCCTGGATCTTTCCAGGGTGTTTGTTTTTAAACCCCCTGGCTCCTGCTCTTCTTTTCTTTCAAGCGGCGCGGCCTTGGAGCGTTCAGTTCGACGCAATTATTCAGGACGTCTAGGTAGCGGCTACGCGCGGGTAGCTGACCACATCTCGTACTGACTCCAAGGACTTGTGAAAAAGACTTCCCCTCTAGCTAACCAAAGTGAAAAAGGGTTGTCAAGTCGCGCTTTTCCGAACGGTTTGTGCACGGTTCGATCACGCGGTTCAACCGCTCGGTGCGAGCGCACGGTGCGACCGTTCGGTTCGCTTGGAGCGCAAGGGCCTTTCGGCAAGAGGCGGGAGCCAAGGGTGCTGGGGATAGTCAAGGTGTTTTCTGGGATGCCTGGGATAAATAGGCATCAAGTGCCTCACGAATGATCCGGCTGGCGGATATTTTCCGACCCGTTCGCTGCCGATAGACCATCTGGAACTCCTCAATACCATCCTTTTGATCGAGGTAAATCTCGAAGCTATAACGCTGCGTTTTCCGGGTGATGTCGTCAGGGATGCCTTCATCCAACTCGCGCAGGGCGGTTCGACCGTTCGGTTCACCCGGTCGGTGTGGGCGGTCGCTTTCATCTATGGTATCGGTCGCCCGATTCACCCGTTCGGTTCGACCGTTCGGTTCGCTCGCCCGATTAGGGGGAGTGGTTGGATACACCTCGGATGCAACGTAGTGGTTGGGTTTGAGGGGCATCACATCCGCCAGATTGATTTCCTCTGGGCGGCGCGCTTTATAACTTGGTTGGAAGTGCTCAGGTCGTGGCTGGCGCATGATCAATGATCCACTGAGCTACTTGACGATAGGCCTGGGCTCCGGGGTGTTTGGGGGCCAGCCGGGTGAGGGGAGTGCGCTTATCAAACGAGCGCGAAAACTCAATGGTTTCCGGGATATAGATCGGTAGGACATTCTCGCGGTAGATACGGCGCGCGGCCTCGACCACGCCTGGGGAGTGGGTGGTGCTCGCCTTATACATGGTGAAGAGCACCCGGATTTCCTGGTGCTTGAGCTCCTCGCGGAACTTGTGCCAGAAAATATCCTGAACGTGATTAACCAGATCGGAGACACCATCAATAGACATGCGCTCAGCACTGGCGGGCACGAGCAGCATATCGGCAGCGACGATGCCATTAAACGCAAGACCCGCTTTGCCAGGGGGGGTATCAATCAAGATGTAGTCGTACTCCTCCTGCAACGGCTGGAGGATCGCGCGCAGTAAGCGCTCCTCACCGGGCTCTAGGATCTCTTCAATGGCCGCCATCAGGGAAGAGGAGGGGATAATGTCAAAACCAAAGGCGGTGCGCTTGCGAATCACGCTCGCCGGTACCTGGTTTTGAAAGACGTGGTAGAAGCTGGGGTTCGCCTCGTCGGGGTTGATCCCGACGTAGCGGGTCGAGGACGCCTGCTGATCTAAGTCCACCAACAGCACGCGCTGACCCAAGTCGGTGAGTGCAGCGGCGGTATGCACGGCGGAGGTGGTCTTGCCGGTACCGCCTTTATAGATGGAAAACGAGATGGTGTACGCCATAGCTCCTTTACTGATGTGATCGCATTGTCTGATTGATAGGCGGCTTGCGTGGGGGATAGTGCGAGTTTGTTTTGGCCCGCTCCACTTCTTCATGGGGAATGCGATAGGTATGCCCCATACGTTTAGCCTGGGGAATCAACCCCTTGCGGATCCAGGTAATCACCGTCTTGGGGTCTTTCTCGATCAGGCGCGCAAACGCGGTTGCGGAGAGGTATTGTTTCATGAATACACCCACTATCTCACGACACTCTGCACTGTGCAACAGGGAAAACAGGGAGTTTGCGGAGTTTGTGGTTTTGTTTGGTTGGAAAAAGAGGATCCAAGGGGATTAAAGAGTATCCAGAAGCGCAAGAGGAGACGTATCTGGGTAAGCCCCGAATAGCAAAAAGCTGAGGGAGAGGAGAGGAATGACTACGTGGTAGCGAGGAACATATCGAGCTTGTTCAAATCCTTATCAAAGCTCAGGAACTTGCGGATCGGCTGAGGATGGAGGTAGGCTTGCGCCGCGATAAAGCAATCCGTGATGCTGGCGGGGTTTACTTTCTTCGCAAGAGCGAGGGCCAGTTTAATCACTTGAAGTTCTTCGTGAGGATTAGCGCTCGCGAAAGGTAGCCACGCTTCTAGAAAAGCAAGCACCTCCGGTTTGGTTTCATTGTGGCAAAAGGCGAGTATCCAGGCGACTTCCTGAAACATAAGTGGCGGGAGGTGGAGGATGATCTTCCCTCCCTCCGCCTCTTGCATGAGCTTGGCGATACGACGCCAGCCCCTGGTCTTGAATCGGTAGGCCAATATCGCGGTGGTATCAAGACGACTGTTTCCATATTCAGCATCGTAGAATGTCTAATCTCCCTTGGCAAGCTCTATTTTTAGGACTCCGGTACAAAAGGATAAGAATGTGTTACCCCATGTTAACGAGAGCTACAAGATTTAATGGGCGGATCGGAATTTGGCATGGTAGTGCTGGACCCGTTCGTGGGAACGGGGAATTTTCTGCTGCGGGTGATGCAGGAGATTCCGCGCTCGCGGCTGGCGCAGAAATATGGCGGCGAGTTGCACTGCAACGAGGTGATGCTGCTGCCATATTACATTGCGTCGATGAACATCGAGCACCTCTTTTACGAGTTGACCGGGGAGTACAAGCCTTTCGAGGGCATCTGTCTGGTGGATACGTTCGAGCTGGCGAAGGGGCGGCAGATGCGGCTCCTCGTGGCGGAGAACACGGAGCGCGTGCTGAGGCAGCAGGCGCAGGACATCTTCATTATCATCGGCAATCCCCCGTACAACGTTGGGCAGGTCAACGAGAATGACAACAACAAGAATCGCCGCTACGAGGTGGTAGACAAGCGCGTAGCGGAGAGCTACGCCAAAGGCTCAGCGGCCACGAACAAAAATGCGCTCTCCGATGCTTATGTAAAGGCGTTCCGCTGGGCCTCAGATCGCATTGGCGAGGAGGGTGTCGTCGCCTTTGTAACAAATAATGGCTTCGTGGATGGATTGGCTTTTGATGGGATGAGGAAGCACTTGGCGCAGGACTTCGACGCCATTTATATCCTTGACTTGGGCGGGAACGTACGAAAGAACCCCAGACTCTCAGGGACAACGCACAACGTGTTCGGAATTCAGGTTGGCGTGAGCATTGCCTTTCTGGTGCGGCGAAAAGGGGAGGCAGGAAAGCGTAACGCCGAAATTTTCTATTCCACTGTCGGCGAAGAGTGGCGCAAAGAAGAAAAATATAGCTTTTTAGAGCGCGCTCAAGACATCCTACAGACAATAGAGGAGCGGCACCGTATTGAGCCAAATCCCAAGCACACCTGGCTAATGGAGGGCTTACAAAGTAATTTCGATGAATTTCTGCCGATGGGCAGCAAGGACGCCAAGGCTGGAAGAGGAGACGAGGCGATTTTCGCCAACTATAGCCCTGGACTTCAGGCAAATCGGGATGTGTGGGTCTATAACTTCAGTGCGAACATGCTTAGAGAGAATGTCCAACTCTTTATTGAAAGTTATAACGGTGAAGTAAATCGCTGGCACACCCGCAGCGACCGCCAGGCCGACCTGGATTCGTTCGTGCTCGCTGATGCCAACAAGATCAAGTGGAGCAGCAATCTAAAGGGGTATCTGCGGCAACATCGCTTTGCAACTTTCGCAGAGGATAAGATACGCACTTCTCTCTACCGCCCCTTTACCCGGCAACATCTTTTCTTCGACGAAATTCTGAACCATCGCCAGGGTCAATGGCCCTCCTTCTTTCCCACCCCTGAAACCGAGCAATCAAACCGAGTTATCTGGCTAAAAGTTGGAGCGGCCTGGCCCATGTTCGCTCTCATGGTTGACCGTATCGCTGACTTGTTGCCTGAAAGTGGTTCCCAATGCTTTCCCCTGTACACCTATGACGAGGACGGGGGGAATCGCCGGGATAACATCACCGATTGGGCGCTGCAAGGGTTCCGCGCACACTACAGCGACGAGCGCATCGGTAAACTCGACATCTTCCACTATGTCTATGCCCTGCTTCACCACCCGGCGTACCGCGAGCGCTACGCCGCCAACCTGCGCCGCGACCTGCCCCGCCTCCCCTTCGCCCCCGAGTTCTGGCCCTTCGCCCGCGCGGGCGAGCGGCTAGCGCATCTCCACGTCCACTACGAGGCGCAGCCGGAGTATCCGCTCCAGTGGATCGAGAGCCCCAACGCCCCCCTCGACTGGCGCGCGGAAAAGCTGCGCCTCTCCAAAGACAAAACACAGCTTCGCTACAATGACTTTCTCACGCTCTCCGGCATCCCCGAAACAGCCTATGCCTACCGCCTGGGCAATCGCTCGGCGCTGGAGTGGGTCATCGACCAGTACCAGGTCAGCACCGACAAGCGCAGCGGCATCACCAATGACCCCAACCGCGCCGACGACCCGCAGTACATCGTCCGCCTCATCGGCCAGGTCATCACGGTGAGCATGGAAACGGTGGAGATTGTGCAAGGGTTAGGGCCGTTAGAGGGGTAGCACCATCGCGGCGAATTCTTCGCCCTGGCCCTGGCAATGGGCAACCATGTCTGGCTGGAGCTTTGATAGCCGAGGGGTTATCTACCAGACTCATCGCAGCCCCATTGATTTTAGCCTTGAGCCTCATCCGCTCTACATCCTCACGGTGGCAAAGGAGTAAAGAAGAACACCCCTATCGGTCTCCAAGAAAAGCACATCCCCAGGGCTTCTCAAAAGTCACGGTTCCGCGAGCATGGCCCTCTCCCCCACGTCGCTTCGCTCAGTGTCCCCTCTCCCGAAATCGGGAGAGGGGCGGCTGAAAGCCGGGGAGAGGGCCTCCCTCCACAGGTCGGGTCCGACTCCTAAGAAACCTCAGCGTTTCTTCTCCCGTGAAGGAGGCGCTTCGCCTTCTGGCGGTGCTTTTGAGAAGCCCTGGCACATCCCTGACGCCGCCGAGGGTTGCGCCCCGCTCCACCCTATTCCTAAAC
>JACCSL010000049.1 GCA_013812995.1 Ardenticatenales bacterium
GAGGGGGGGAGGGACCGGCCCTGTGAACCCCCGGCAACCAGCGCGCTTCCAACGAAAGGGAGCGAGGCCAGGTGCCAATTCCGGCAGGGTAGCGCCGAGGTCTCGGTAGCGCCGCCTGGCAGATGAGAGATAGACCGTTTTGCAGCTCTTGCTGCGCGGTGGAGCCTCTCATAACTTGGGAGGCTTTTTTGTTGTCAAAACGTAAAACGTAAAACGTAAACGGCCAGATGTCGTTATTACGTTTTACGTTTTAGCCATAGCTGGGAGGAAACACGGATGGAGAGCCACTACCTGGAAGCCTTGAAAACGCGCGTGCTCGTCTTTGACGGGGCGATGGGAACCTCGATTCAGGGCTATGACCTTACCGCCGAGGATTTCGGAGGCGCGATCTACGAGGGGTGCAATGACTATCTTGTGCTCACGCGCCCCGATGTCGTCGAGGCTGTGCATCGCTCCTTCATGGAAGCGGGCAGCGATGTGCTGGAGACCGATACCTTCCGCTCCAACCGCTGGACGCTGAAAGAGTATCAACTTCAGGAGCGCACCATCGAGATCAACGTGACAGCAGCACAGCTCGCGCGCCGTGTCGCCGATGCGTACGCCACGCCGGAGCGCCCGCGCTTCGTGGCCGGCTCCATTGGCCCCTCCGGGATGCTCCCCTCCACCAACGACCCAATGCTTTCCAAGATCACCTACGAGGAGCTGGCCGACATCTTCCGCGAGCAGGCGGTGGGGCTGCTGCGCGGCGGCGTGGACGTGCTGCTCATTGAGACCTCGCAGGACATCCTGGAGGTCAAGGCAGCGGTCGAGGGGCTGAAGCGCGCCATGCGCGAGGAAGGTCGCCAGGTGCCGATGCAGGTTCAGGTCTCGCTCGACACGAGTGGGCGCATGCTGTTGGGCACCGACATCGGCGCGACGCTCGCGATTCTGGAGCCGCTAGGCATCGACATTATTGGCATCAACTGCTCCACCGGCCCCGACTACATGCGCGAGCCCGTGCGCTACCTGACCTCGAACACGCGGCTACCCATCTCCGTCATCCCCAACGCGGGGCTCCCGCTGAACGTGGACGGCTGTGCCATCTACCCGATGAAGCCCGTCCCGATGGCCGAGCAGCTGGCTGAGTTCGTCACCGAGTTCGGCGTGAACATCGTGGGCGGCTGCTGCGGCACCACCCCGGAGCATCTGCGCGAGCTGAACCAGCGGGTGCAGGGCGTCAATCCCTGGCCCTACCGCCCCGCTGAGATCGACGACCAGCCACGCCTTTCCAGCGCCATGCACGCGTTGGAGATGGCGCAGGAGCCCCGCCCGCTCATGGTGGGGGAGCGGGTCAACACCCTGGGCTCGCGCCGCGTCAAGCGCATGCTGCTAAACGATGAGTATGACCCGGTGCTCGACATCGCGCGCGATCAGGTAGATGGCGGGGCACATGCCCTGGATGTCTGTGTGGCAACCACCGAGCGCACCGACGAGGATCAGCAGATGCGGCGCGTGGTCAAGATGCTCCAGCAGGGCGTGGACGCTCCACTCATCATCGACACCACGGAACCCGAGGTCATGAAGCTAGCACTGGAAACCAATCCGGGCCGCGCGATTCTCAACTCCGTCCATCTGGAGGCGGGGCCAGCCAAGCTGGAGAAAGTCGCCGCGCTGGCGCGGCAGCACGGCGCAGCGATGGTCGCCATGTGCATCGACGAGCAGGGCCAGGCCGAAACTGCGGAACGCAAGGTCGAGGTGGCAAAGCGTATCCATGATATTGTTGTGAATGAGCATGGGATGGCAGCCAGCACGCTCATCTTCGACACGCTCGTTTTTCCGATTACCACCGGCCAGGAACAGTACCGCAACGCAGGGCGTGAGGTGCTGGACGCCATCCGCCGCATCAAGGCCGAGTTGCCCGGTGTCTACACCATTCTGGGTATCTCTAATGTCTCCTTCGGGCTGAAAGAAGCCGCGCGCCACGTCCTGAACTCCATCTACCTGCACCACGCCGTTGAGGCCGGGCTGGACATGGCTATCGTCAACCCCGCGCACATCAAGCCCTACGCCGAGGTTTCCGACGAGCACCGCCGCCTCATGGATGATCTTATCTTCAACACCGACGAGAATGCGCTGGCCCGCGTCATTGAGGCGTTCGAGGACTACGAGATTCAGGCGGAGAGCGCCGCCGATCCCACGGAGGGCATGACGGTCTTCGAGCGGATTCACTGGCGCATCCTGCACCGCAAAAAAGAAGGCATCGAGGCGGAGATCGACGAGGCGATTGCCACCGCTCTGGCGATGGGGCTGAAAGGTGAGGATAAGATTCCAACGGGAAATGGAACGGAAAGGCAAAAGGCAAAAGGCAAAGGGCAAAAGGCAAAAGTAGACGACCCGGCAGTGACCAACGATCATGCGGTATGGCTGCTGAACAGCGTGCTGTTGCCCGCGATGAAAGAGGTCGGGGACAAGTTCGGCGCGGGCGAGCTGATTTTGCCCTTCGTTCTCCAGAGCGCCGAGGCGATGAAGAAAGCGGTCTCGCGGCTGGAAAAGTACCTGGAGAAGCTGGAAGGCACCACCAAGGGCACCGTGGTGCTCGCCACCGTCTTCGGCGATGTGCATGACATCGGCAAGAACCTGGTGGGCACGATTCTGGAGAACAACGGCTACACCGTGATAGACCTGGGCAAGCAGGTGCCGGTCAACACCATCATCGACGCGGCGATAGAGCACCAGGCCACCGCCATCGGGCTGAGCGCGCTGCTCGTCAGCACCTCCAAGCAGATGCCCATCATCGTCAGCGAGCTGCACAAGCGCGGCCTGGCGTACCCCGTGCTCATCGGCGGGGCCGCGATCAACCGTCGCTTTGGCTACCGCGCGCTCTTCATCGAGCCGGAAACCCCGTATGAACCGGGCGTCTTCTACTGCGCGGACGCCTTCGAGGGGCTCGCCACCGTGGATGCGCTGGTCGGCCCGACGAGCGGCCAGTTTGTAGAGACCCTCAAACGCGATGCCTACCAGGGGCTGCTGGAAGCCGCGAAGTTAGCTGAGAAGCGCGACGCGATGGCCGCGCAGAGCGCGCACGTATCCTCCGGCGTGGCGGCGCTGCCAGCCAGCGAGATTCCCACACCGCCCTTCTGGGGTGCAACCTCCGTGCCGCCCAGAGCCATCGCCCTGCACGAGGTTTGGGAGCACTTCGACCTGGAAACGCTTTATCGATTGCACTGGGGCGCGAGGGGCAAGCGGGGCGAGGAGTGGGACACCCTGCGCCAGGGCACCTTCGAGCCCAAGCTGAAAGCCTTCCAGGAAGAGCTGGAGCGCACGCGCTGGCTAGACCTTGGCATCGCCTACGGCTACTTCCCGGCCCAGAGCGAGGGGGAGAGCGTCATCGTCTACGACCCCAAGGATCACAGCAAGGAACTATTCCGCTGGGCGTTCCCGCGCCAGGAAGGGCGGCTCGGGCTCTGCCTGGCCGACTACATTGCCCCAAAAACCTCGGGGCTCATGGATGTGCTGCCCTTGCAAATCGTCAGCGCTGGGCCGCAGGCCACGCAGCGCATGGAAGCGGCGCAGGCGCGCGGCGACTACACGGAGGCGTACTTCATTCACGGCTTCACCACCGAGTTGGCCGAGGGGTTGGCCGGGTGGAACAATGCGCGTATCCGCAAGGAGCTTAGCCTACCCGAGAAACGCGGGCTGCGCTACGCCTGGGGCTACCCCGCGTGCCCCGACATGAGCCAGCACGAGCAGCTATTCGAGGTGCTTCCCGCCGGGGAGATCGGCGTCAGCCTGACCTCAGGCTGGCAGCTTGACCCGGAGCAGAGCACCGCCGCGCTGGTGATCCACCACCCCGCCGCCCTCTACTTTGGCACCGCGCAGCGCAACCGCGAGGCCGACGAGGCCATCCGCGAGGTGCTCGGCGACTGGAGCCCGGTCTAACGTCTCATCGCGTACCAAGCCCCCGTCCATTTTCCAACAGAGGATGAACGGGGGCCACACAGACGGGGATAAACGATGGATCTCGATGATCTTCACCTCAACTTTGACTCATCAGCGGCGATAAAGCTCATTCGCAGCCAGAACGCGCCGCTCCTCCTCAGCTTTTTCCACCACCAATTCAAGCGTCTCCATCGTGTCACAATGCCCCATAGCGACCTCACCGAAAAGCTTGGGGATTACCTGGAGGCTTTGGCCGAGTCTCACCCAGGCTACTATCCAGGCGATGCACAATACTACCTGCGTACTTGGTGTGATGAGTCCCATCGCTTCCTTCGCAAATACTACGACGCCGACCGGGAAGACCCGGTATACGAGCTCACGCCCGATACGGAGCGCGCGCTGCGCTGGGTGGAGGAGTTGCAAAAGGGCGAATTCATTGGGACCGAATCCCGCTTTCTCAGAATTTT
>JACCSL010000074.1 GCA_013812995.1 Ardenticatenales bacterium
AACGTATTGGGGCGGGGCGCTCCGATGCGCGGGCCGAGACACTGATGCGGCAGATGGCTGAGACCCTGCCCGCGCCAACCCTCGCGCTGGTGCGCCGCATCGCGCAGGAGGCCGATACGCTGGGCTATGAATCCTACCTCGTGGGTGGCATCGTGCGCGACCTGTTGCTGGTCGCACCGACCTTGAAGGACCTGGACATCGTCATCGAGGGGCACGCCATCCAGGTGGCGCGGCGACTGGCAAGCCACCTGGGCGGACGTGTGGTGGGCCACGAGCGCTTCGGGACCGCCAAGTGGCTCCTCCGCGACGACGATTTCCCACCCAAAGCGTCGCTGCTAGAATCGAGCGAGCTTCCCTTACACATCGATCTCATCACGGCGCGCACAGAGTTCTACGAGCGCCCCACTGCTCTCCCCCAGGTGGAGCACGCCTCCATCAAGCAGGACCTGCACCGCCGCGACTTCACGATCAACACGCTTGCCATCTCATTGGACCCCAAGCACGAGGGGCAACTGCTTGATTTCTATGGCGGCGAGGCCGACCTGAAGCGGGGCATTATCCGCGTGCTCCATAATCTTTCCTTTGTTGAGGATCCCACCCGCATCCTGCGGGCTGTTCGCTTTGAGCAACGCTTTGGCTTCGCGCTGGAGCCACGCACCCACGAGTTATTGCTGGCCTCGCTCGACCTGCTGGAGGAGATCAGCCCGGACCGCCTGCGCCACGAACTATTTCTCATCCTGCGGGAGGCGCACGCGGCGCGCATCCTGGCGCGGCTGCACGAGTTGGGCATCTTGAGACTTGTTTTACCTGATGTGCGCTGGCACCCCGCTGATGCGATTCGAATGCAGCGTCTCCGCGAGGCGGGCTATGCCGACCCTGAGCACTTCCTGGCGGCGCTGATCTGGGACCCGGAGGCAGATCCGGCGCGCATCGACCACATTGCAGAGACGCTCAGCCTCTCCAACAACTGGCGCGCCCGCCTTCATACCCTCTACCAGGTCCGCGCCCGGGGTAGCCGTCTGACCGCCCCGGCGCTATCCAACAGCGCCCTCCATGCGGAGCTTCATGGCCAGGAGGTGCTCGCTGTGGAGTTACTTGCCATCCTTACCGAAGATGAGAGTCTGCGCGCCCGCCTGCGCCTCTTCCTGGATGAGCTACGCCACCGCACGCTGGCCGTAAGTGGCAGCGACCTGCGCGCCAGCGGGCTGCCACCTGGCCCCCTCTACAAAGAGATTCTGGACAGCATCCAGGCCGCCATGCTCGACAACCGCGCCCCCGACGAGGCCAGCCAGCGCGCGATGCTGGAGGAGGAGATTCGCAGGCGGAAAAATGCGTAAAAATGGGCGTGGCGCGCTCTATGCTATAAGATATGAAAGAAACCCATCGTGGGAGCGTTGCGTATTCACGACTGTAACCCATGAACCCAAGGAGCAACTGAACCATGACTGAGCAAAACGAGAGTACCGAAGCGAAAATCGAGCGTGTCGAGGCCGCAGGCGACGAAATGCAGGAGCAGGCTGGTGCCATCGGTACCGAAATCAAGGAGTTGGGCCGACAACTTCTGCGGGCCATGCGGGCCGTCGCAGACAGCGAGGAACTCCGCAAGCTGGGCAATGAAATCGTCGAGTCGCTGCGCGACATTGGCGCGGAGGTTCAGGAAACCTTTGAGCGGACCAAGGAAAAGGAAGAGGTCAAGGCCGTAGGCGAGCAGGCCAAGAAGATGACCCAATCCGTGACGGGCAATGTTTCCGCCAAAGAGATCACCAACGAGCTCCAGACCAACCTCAGCCAGGCACTCCGAACCCTCAACAGCGAGTTGAATAAGATCATCGACCAGGTGCAGGCCAAGAGCGCCCGCGTCAGCGATGAGGTCGAGGGCACCGTGCGCGAGGCAGGCGAGGACGCCAAGGAGATCGCCAACGAGGCCACCGAGCGCGCCGAGGAAGCGACCCGCGATGTTGCCGAGCGCACCGACAGCGACGCCTAATCTAAAAGTATTTCATCACAAAACACCCCTGGTGTAGCTGGGGGTGTTTTGTTTTGGCTGACCCTTGGCGGAGCATGGGTTTGTTGCGCTATTTTTCCGCTCCTATAATAGCAACGAATAGAAGAGTGACTTCCTTATTCATCAAGGAGACGCAATGACGCGCACCATTCGAGCCCCGCGAGGGACAGAGCTGAGTTGTAAAGGGTGGCAGCAGGAAGCCGCTCTGCGAATGTTGATGAACAACCTTGACCCGGAGGTAGCAGAAGAGCCAGATCGATTGATTGTTTATGGAGGACGCGGGCGGGCGGCACGCTCCTGGGAGGCGTTTGACGCGATTGTGGCGAGTCTGCGGTCGCTGGAGAATGACGAAACGCTCCTGGTGCAGAGCGGCAAACCCGTTGCCATCTTCCGCACCCACGCCGATGCACCCCGCGTCCTCATCGCGAACTCGAACCTGGTCCCCCACTGGGCCACGCAGAGTCACTTCGATGATCTGGAGCGCCAGGGGCTGATGATGTATGGGCAGATGACCGCCGGCTCCTGGATATATATTGGCACCCAGGGCATCGTGCAGGGAACCTACGAAACCTTCGCGGCCATCGCAGAGAAGCACTTCGGGGGAACCTTGCGGGGTACCTGGACGCTCACGGCGGGGCTCGGCGGGATGGGCGGGGCGCAACCACTGGCCGTCACGATGAACGACGGCGTTGCGCTCGTCGTGGAGGCGGAGCGGGAGCGCGCCACGCGGCGGCAACAGATTGGCTACTGCGACCGCGTGACGGAAGATTTAGAAGAGGCGATGGTGTGGGTCCAGGAAGCCGTGGGGGAGGGGGTGCCGCTCTCCGTGGCCCTGATCGGCAACGCGGCTGAGATTCTGCCGAATCTGGTCAAGCGGGGCGAGCACCCACACATCGTCACGGACCAGACCAGCGCACACGATCCGCTCTCCTATGTCCCGGCGGGCATGGGGGTCGAGGAGGCCCGTGCCCTGCGCGAGGAGGACCCTGCCACGTACCAGGCCCAAGCGATGGCCTCGATGGCCGCGCATGTGCGCGCTATGCTGGATTTCCAGTCGCAGGGTAGTATTGTTTTCGATTATGGCAACAACATTCGCCAGCGCGCCTATGACATGGGCGTGGAGGATGCCTTTGCCTTCCCCGGCTTTGTTCCCGCCTACATCCGCCCGCTCTTCTGCGAGGGGAAAGGTCCCTTCCGCTGGGCGGCGCTTTCCGGTGACCCGGAAGACATTGCCCGCACCGATGAGGCGCTCCTGAAGTTATTCCCCGAGAACAGTGGTCTAGCACGCTGGCTGCGGCTGGCAAAGGAAAAAGTCCCCTTCCAGGGGCTGCCCGCCCGTATCTGCTGGCTGGGGCAGGGAGATCGGGCCAAGGCAGGGCTTCGCTTCAACGAGATGGTGGCGAGCGGCGAGGTCTCTGCACCGCTCGTGATCGGTCGGGATCATCTGGATACCGGCTCCGTGGCGAGTCCGAATCGCGAGACGGAGGCAATGATGGACGGCTCCGACGCCGTCAGCGATTGGCCGATCCTCAACGCGCTGCTCAATGTCGCGAGCGGGGCCACCTGGGTGAGCTTCCACCACGGCGGAGGGGTCGGGATTGGTTTCAGCCAGCACGCGGGTCAGGTGACGTTGGCAGATGGCACGCCCGAGGCTGCCCGACGGCTGGAGCGCGTACTTACCAATGACCCCGGCATTGGGGTCGCGCGGCACGCCGATGCGGGCTACCCCCTGGCCCAGGAGACGGCCCAGAAGCATGGGGTTCGCCTTCCGATGTCGTAAGCAGCCACCATTGAATCCGACCAACAAGGAACTTACCGATGGCACGAGCCACACAGACAGAAGCCTTCTGGCGCGATGAATTCGACATCCTGCCAGAAGATGAGGTCGCGATACAGGAGTATTTCATCCAGCAAAGCGCCCCCCTAACCACAGACGAGCTGGCCCGCTTTGTGATGGAGCGTCGTCTCTCCGGAAAGAAGAAGCGCAGAACTGGGGAAAAGGGGCGGAAGTATGATCCCACGGATCGCTATGAGATCGGGGAGGAGCTTATCTTTCCGGCCCTGGCGGGGGAAATCGGCGAGGTGGTGGGTGTGCGCGAGGGGCAGAATGAACGGTACAACCGCTTCCAGGTCCTCCAGGTTCACCTTGCCGAGCTGAATCAGCAGCGAGAATTTGCGGCGGAGATGGAAGCCCCGCCCGGCCGCATGGCCCAGCAGGGCGATGAGCCCGAGATGGAGTTCGAGGAGCTTTACGAGCGCTTCGGTCGCTATGCACGAGACATCGTCGAGGCAGCGTTGGAGGCTAGCGACAGCTTTATCAATCTGGGTGCGGCCTGGCTGCCACAGTTTATGCTGGTCAAGATGCACGAGGGGCATGCCAACATTGCGGAGGCGATGATCGATATCACCAGCGAGGCCATGCCGACGGCCGAGCTACTCAAGGAGTTGCCCATCACCGAAGAGGCTGCCGATGCAATCAAACAGTTTTCGCTGAACTACCTGCTCTCTCAGGACCCGCGCTTTGTCAATGTGGGAACAGAGACGCAGGCAGTGTGGCATCTGGCACGACTCAGGTAAGGGAGAGAGCATGAAGTTCAAATTAATACGACCCACGCTGGAGACGCCCTTCCATATTGATTGGGCCTGGTTCGACCGCAACCATCTCAATGCCGAAAGTTTTGTGCGCGGCCAACTCTGTTACAGTTGCCATCAGCGCTTTGAAAAGGGACTCGCCGTGGAGGAGGTGGATCATATCGACCCCGAAACCGGCGAGGTCATCCGCATGGACAGCCTGCGCGAGTCTATTCTCGCGCACTGCCAGATGCAGCCGGATTACCTGGCCCCGGACGTTCCCGTGATGCAGGCCATCCTTCGGGTCTTTCTGGCCAATAACAACCAGCCTCTCACGGCTGTCGGATTGTCCCAACGGCTGCGGCGCTCGGATGCGGAGACGCTGCTGCGACTGCTAACGGCGTCCGGTGTGCAGAACGGGGTGGTGCCAGTCAAGCTTTAAGCCATCAGCACTCAGC
>JACCSL010000086.1 GCA_013812995.1 Ardenticatenales bacterium
TAGGGGGCAGCTACAGCTTCACGTATGACCTGGCAAGCCGTCCGATCTCGGTCACACTGCCGAATGGCGTGACGAGTGCCTACGAGTATGACGCGGCGGGGCGGCTCGCCAGCCTGACCCACGCCACGGCCTCACAGATCCTGGGCCGCTACGAGTACGAGCTGGACGCGGCGGGCAACTACCGCGCCATCTCCGAGACGCTGCGCGTGCCGCTGAGCTACCTGCCCGGCCAGATCGGGCAGGCGGCTCCCAACGGTGAGGCCCTGGCAAGTGCCACCGCACCGTTGGACGTACACCTGCCGGGCCTGGCGGCTCCCGCCACTGTCACCGCTCCCACGACGCGCGACCTCGCCGCTGAGCTACCACGCGTTGTGGCGGCGCGGGCGCACGCCTGGCAGGTCGCGACACGCCGCCTGCTCGGGATGCAGCCTGAGCCCACCCCGACCACAGAACGTGGGCAGGCGCACGCCCTGACCTTCATAGACGTTTAGCTCCCGGAAACCTCCGGCTTAGAGCCGGAGGAGGAAGGGAGCGGCAAGGCAATGCCTTGAGGAAGCAATGCCTCGGCGCGCCAGACAGGCGCGATGGCATAGTGATAGCCATCGGCGCGTTGAAGTAAGCGGCAGCAGCGGGCAGGGATGCCCTGCACCAACGCCCCCTGCCGCGTCAAAATATTGAACGAGCCGGAGGCGCGCACCGCCACGCGCCCGACATAGCGCCCCACCTTCGCCTAAAGCGCCTACTGTTGGCTTGCCCGTCGGCACGATGGCTTCCACCAAGTCGCCCGTCTGGAAACCCTGCACCCGTTTGAAGCGCTTGGGGCCAGTGCGCGGAAAGCCGTACTTGTCCATGCGGCACATCTGCCGACTGCCGCACCCCATCGCCTTGACCTGGAGGATGGGCATCGCCGGGTCCAGCGATACCTGCTCGCCCGAGGCCCCAACGCACGCCGCGTCAATCCAGTGCGCTTTTGGATAGTCCTGCTGGCTGCGGTTGTACTTGGTGCGCCCCCCTGTGCCCACCTCCAGCAGTAGCCCAGTCGCCTGGAGCGCCTCGTAGAGCGCCCAGCGTGTGCTGCCCGTCGCCGCCGCGTCGCGCAGCGGCGCTTGTGCCTGCGCGAGGATGCGTGCCAGCCGCACCGGGTCGTGCGCCAGGAAGTCCCGGATGTCCTGCGTGCCTTTCCGTTGGTTGCAGTGCTCACAGGCCAGCGTCAAATTCGACACGCGATGGGAGCCCCGCTGCCCGCGTGCCTGGATGTGCTCCACCTGAAGCGGGAGACCACTCGCCGCGCAGTAGGCACATTGCCGTCCCCACTTCTCCAGCAGATACTCGCGAATCTCGTAGCCCTGCAAGGTGCCCTGTTGGTACTCGATGCCGCTGATTTCGGGATTCTGCATGGCCTGCATATCGAAGCGCACCAGTTCCATTGCCAGCCCGCTCACCGGACACCAGCCCCGCAGCCGCCTGACCCAACTCAGACTGTTATCCACACGGCTTTGCAAGGAGGGAGCCAGCCACCCCACCCGCCGCCGTCGGTTCCGAAAACGTGGCGGGCGATAGCGCGTCTGGCGGCTGCGCCGAGAGCGCCGCACCCCCGCCCGCTTCAGAAGCTTATCGCGGATGAGTTGCCCCCGGTGGGTGATCTCGCCCGCCCAGAGAACCTCTGCCCCGCGTGCAAAGTGCCCCACCAGCACCAGCCCACTGACCCGGCTGCCAGGGTCGAGCTTCAGCGTGACGGGCTGCGTCTCCCCGCCCACCCGGTCCAACAGCTTGATCGTGAAGGGCTGCTGATGCACCACCACCGCGCGCCCCTGCGTGAGGAGCTTGCGCGCCCGCGCCGGATGGCACGGCATCAGCGCCTCCCCCCTCGCATCTAAGACAAAGACTCGTGACATGAAGAATTCTCCTTACGGAACTCGGCTTGCGCCGGTAACGGTCCCCTCGCCAAGGTTATCCAGGCTTGTCGTGTCCGCCACACTGGCTTCGACCCCGTATACCTGTTTAATGATGGACGATAGGGCCTGGGGCTGGGGAAAGGCACCCCAGGGTATCGTGACCTGGATAACGTAGCCCTCAAGAGGCTTAGGCATGGTCAACGTCGGGGCTTGCTCTCGCAAGCCCCCGAGTTCTACTCGGGGGTCGTTGACAGACTCGCTCCTTTGCTACCGCAACCGGGAGCGTGCGGTAAGTAGACAATGGCCGAGCCGACTTTGCGACCTGCCCTCCCGAAGGTAGGTATCTCACCAGCGATATTGCGCGGGCGGCTTGCCTTGACGATCTGAGATAATGGGTTCAGCCAGGGTGGGTTCCTCCGGTCCTTCCTCCACCGCTTCCAGCGTCAGGTCCATCTCCCAATTATCCCCAAAATCGTAACGATAGTGCAGCGCCTGTCCTACCCGCAGCGGCAGGTCGCCCACGCGCACCTCGCTGGCCCAGGGGTCTTCCTCCATGTAGGGGTGATTGGCAACCTGTTCGGCCCCAAAACGATCCTGGTAGCTGAACTGGTAGAGGTGGTCATGGTCGAAGCGTAGCGCGCGCAATATCGCATCCGAGAGCGCCTCCAGGGTGTGTGCGTCGGAGAGAGTAATGCGGCACGCAAAGCGCCCCAGCTTCAGCTTGAACTGGTAGCGCCCTGGGCAGTAGCTCGCCTCCGATACCGCGAGGGTGTGCTGCCAGTTGGGAAAGTAGGGAGCCAGAAGCGGCTGCCAGACACCCACAGGAATGGTCCCCTTCTCATCGCGCGCATAATACACCTCGTCGTCCAGAAAGTAGCGGTTGAACAGCAGCGCCAGAAGCGCCTGCCCGAAGGGGGTGGGCTGTAGCCGTTCGATCTGCCAGCCCTGCCCCTCCACGGGCTCTCCGTGCTGAATGTCCAGAAAACCGAAGAGTTCCAGAAGCGCGAGGTTGTACCAGCCGGGGAGGTACGGCCAGGCAAAGAGGTTCTCTGGAGAAGCCCCCTCGTCGGGTAACTCGGCAAAGAACTCGGCGCACAGGTGGAAATGTTCAGGGTGGTCCCACACGCGCATGGCGCGCTCGTTGATGATCTCCGGGGAGCCGCGCAAGAGCCAGCTTTCCAGTAGGGAGCCGTAGCGTTCCGCCGGGTTGAGGCGCTGCCAGGCGGCCAGGACGGCCTCATCTACCACCAGACGATTTCCTTCAATCACAGTTAGCCCCGAGGCGCGCAGGAGCAGGTAAAGGCCATTCAGGGGCGGGTAGGAGCGCTGCTGGGGGCGACTGAGGCCGAATTGGAGTGGGTGCCCCAGCTCTTCATTCATGGGCCGCAGAGCAGCCAGGGGAAGCTGCCCTGTCGCTGTCAGGTGGGGTGGGTGCTCGCCCAGGTAGGCCAAAAGGGCCTCTATATCGCGCAACAGAGTGCCCGGCTCCTGCAAGGTAATCGCCTGATGGCGCAGGATCTGGGCATGGGCGTCGGTGAAAACAGGTCGGTCGCCAAAGGTTGAACGCATCTTTCCTCCTGACGTGAACGCGCGTTGCTTCTGCGTGGCCCTGCCATTATGATAGCTGCACACGAAAAACGCCGCTCCTCGGACAGGGTAGCGCGGCGTCTTTCGCTTTTGGATATGGTCGCCTCGTCGGAGGCGAATGTTTTTGTATTATAGGCGCGATGCCGGAGCTTGAGAAGAGCGATGCCACTATCCCCCCATCAACATCGAGATCTGATTACCCTGTTGGCGACCCACTATGTTTCGGAAGAGGAGCGTGAGGCGCTGCTGTGGGAAGCCTTTGCCTCACCTCCCCGGTCTCTCTACGGTGATCTGAGCCGCACGGGGACACCACGCGTCTTTGCCACCAACCTGGTGCGCGCCCTGGAAAACCATAGGAAACTACCCACGGGTGAGCACGCGCTGGCCGTGCTCCTGGAGGTGGTGCGGCCCACCGTCGGCGCGCAGGATCAGGCACACCTCGATGAGTGGATAGCCGCTCTGGACACGCCAGCCCCCCATGCGCATCTGGCGGACGAGACAGATCAGGCGCTGCCTGTGCCGCCAGATGCCTCGCCCCCGGCGTGGATCGAGGAGCGGGCGCAGCAGCACGCCCAGCGCCGCCTGCGCTTCTACCTGGCCGTGCCGCTGGCGCTGCTGATCCTTATCCTGGCGGGCATCTGGGCCTGGGGTTGGGAGGTCATGGAACCTGTGACCTTCGTGGCTGGGGCCTGCCTGGCGGTGGGGGGCTATCTGTACTTTGCCCTCACCCTACACGAGCCTTCCCCGGCAGCCTTTTACGAGCGGCTGCGGGAGGCAGAGCGACGCAAGCTGCTGGGCGCAAGCCACCTACCGCCCGCCCAGATTACTAGCCAGGCGGAGGCGGAGGACGCCTACCTCAGCCAGTTGGTGCAGTCGAAGACCCTGAAGCAGGTGACGCGCTACACGGCGCTGGCCGGGGCAAGCGAGCGCCGCCTCCCGCGTGAGCAGGTGAGCATCCGCCCGGAGTTCGAGTACCTGCGCCAGGTGGCCGACGAGCGCCTTGCGCCCTCCGATCTGGAGCGCCGTCGCTACGAGGATATTCTGAGCGCCATGCAGGAGCACCGGCGGGCGGTGCTGCTGGGCGAGCCAGGGGCGGGCAAGACCACCGCGCTGACGCGGCTGGCGGAGGAGTTGTATGTGCGCGCCCGTCACGCGCGTCGCGCGCCGCTCCCCCTCTTCATCCCGTTGGGAAAGTGGATCACGGCCCAACCGCTCCAGGTGTTTATCGCCGCGCAGCTTGGTGCGCTGGGAACCTACCTCACTCCGCTACTTGCCAGTGGCCGCGCGGCGCTGCTGTTGGATGGGCTCAACGAGGTGCCGGTGGAGCAGCGCGAGGAGAAGGCGCGGCAGATCAAGACTCTGCTGGAGGAGCACCCATCGCTGTTGGTCATCGTGACCTGCCGCCAGGACGATTACAAGGTGGATCTGGGGCTGGATGTGCTGCGGATTGCGCCGCTCGACGCGCTGCGCATCCGCGACTTCGCCGGGCGCTACCTGGGGGAGGCAGAGGGGGAGCGCTTGTTCTGGCATCTGGTGGGGCAAGCGGCGCGCCCGCTCTACGAGGAGCTCTGCGGGGCGCTAACCGAGGAGACGCCGCGCGCGTCGCGCTGGCAACGCTGGTGGCGAGGGGGAAGCCCGGTCAACGGCCCGGCTCCGGCAGAAGTGCAGCTCTGGTTGGAGGAAAGTCTGCCCGAACGGGTGCGCGGGCAGCCGGAGTGGCGCTGGCGCAGGTGGTGCTATCTGCGCGACGACCCGGCGAGCCTGCTCCAGTTGGCGCGCAACCCCTACCTGCTCGCGATGCTGGTGCAGGTCTACAACCCGCAGCACGACACGCTGCCCGCCAATAGGGGTGAGCTATTCGGGCAGTTCACCCACATGCTGCTGGCGCGCGAGGAGCTGGGGCAGGTGGATGCCCTGACGCGGCGCGTGAGCCTCACGGCGGCGGGCGAGGCCCTGCGTGGCGCATTGGCTCGCCTGGCGCTGGCAATGCAGACCCATCGCGCGGCGCGGCAGGAGGCGGGGGCCGTGACCGCGCTCGGCCTGGAGGAGGCAGTGCCGCGCTACCTCACGCCCGGCCAACTGGCGCAGGCGCGCAGCACCTCGCTGTTGGAGGCGGGGGAGGTGGTCCGCTTCAGTCACCAGCTCTTGCAGGAGTATTTCGCGGCGTGCCAGATGCGGAAGGAGATGGGGGATTTGCAGGCCACGGCCTTGTGGCCGCCGGAACGCTGGTGGGAGCGCACGGGCTGGGAGGAGGCAACGATCCTGCTGGCGGGGTTGCACAGCAACGATTGTACGCCCGTGCTGGAGTGGGTAGGCGAGGCCAACCCGGAAGTGGCCGCGCTGTGCCTGGTACGAAGCGGGGCCGCAGCCAGCGACGCGACCAGAGAACGGCTGCGGGCACGCTGGCTTGCGCGTTTGAGGGATGTAGTGGCCGAGCCAGAGCCGCGCGCCCGCGCAGCGGTGGGCCGTGCGTTGGCCCTGGCAGAGTTGGACAATCGGCCAGGGGTGGGGCTGCGGGCCGATGGGCTGCCGGATATAGCTTGGGTGGAGATAGCGGGGGGTAAGTGCCAGATAGGGGGAGATGAGGTGGCGTACCAGGGCCTACCTGCACAGGAGGCGGAGGTGCCGACCTTCTGGATGGCGAAGTACCCCGTCACCTATCGGCAATTTCAGGCGTTTATTGACGCGCCGGATGGGTTTTACAACGATAGGTGGTGGGAAGAGGCGGGAAAGCATCCCGGAGAAGCAGGTGAACAAGCCTTTCCCTACGGGAGCCACCCACGCGAGCGGGTAAGTTGGTATGACGCGATGGCTTTCTGCCGCTGGTTGAGCGCGACGGTGGGGTACGAGGTGCGCTTGCCGAGCGAGGAAGAATGGGAGAAGGCAGCGCGCGGAACAGCGGGATTGCTCTATCCTTATGGGAACGAGTTTGATGCTACAAAGGGGAACACGATGGAAACAGGGATCGGGCAAACCAGTGCAGTGGGCATCTTTCCAGAGGGGGCAAGCCCCTACGGGGTGGAGGAGATGAGCGGGAACGTGTGGGAGTGGTGTCTAACAAATGTTAGTGGTCACTCGCGCGTGCTGCGCGGCGGCTCTTGGTGCTTCAACCGTCAGTCCGCGCGCGCGGCCTCCCGCGTCCACCACAGCCCTGGTTATCGCGACGTCGACGGGGGGGTTCGGGTGGTGTGCGTCGGCCCCCCCCGCTGAAGGCTGGAACGCTGACCGCTGGCCGCTGAACGGGGGGTGTGGGGGGTCAATCCCCCACGCCGTTTGCCGTTGACTCCTACCCCGCGTAGCGGGTCGCAAAATTTTCTGGCGGAGATAAGGTTGCGCTCTGGGAAAAGCTGGGGTATGGTAGCTGGGCCGGGCCACTGGTCCGGTCAGGCGACCTGGCAGCAGACGCGCGTGCTGCGCGGCGGCTCATGGAACAACAACCATCAGAACGCGCGCGCGGCCTCCCGCATCCACAACAACCCTGATAATCGCAACAACAACAGGGGGGTTCGGGTGGTGTGCGTCGGCCCATGTTCCTCCGGCCCTTCTCTGGTCGCACGCGACGGGGTGCGGCGGGTGGCGCTCGCAAGGGTGGCCGCTTCCAAAAGTGCCGTGGCGACTACGGTTTCCCGGTTGAGGCGAAGGAGAGGAATGGCGCAGGCTCGTCTGGTCTGCACGCGCTGGAGCGGCACGGGGGCACCGCTCGCGTCAG
>JACCSL010000087.1 GCA_013812995.1 Ardenticatenales bacterium
GAGGGGGCACTGAGCGAAGCGAAGTGGGGGTGAGGGCCAACTAGCAGAGCCAGTCAAACGCTCAAGCTACCCTTCCAAAATTAGGAGCACCGTTTTTGCACCTTGGACTTTACCTTCACACCCTGCAAACGCTGTTGTGGAAGGAGTTGCTGGCGGAGTGGCGCTCGCGGGACGCGCTGTATGCGATGTTCTTCTTCGCGGTCACCTCGCTGCTCATCTTCAACTTTGCGCTGGACCTCTCGCCGGTGGCGGCGCGGGATGTGGCACCGGGTATTCTCTGGGTGACCTTTGTGTTTGCGGCGCTGCTGGGGCTCAATCGCAGCTTCCAGCGCGAGAAGGAGCAGAGCAGCATCGAGGGGCTGATGATGGCCCCGGTGGAGCGCAGCACGATTTACCTGGCAAAGATGCTGGGCAATCTCCTCTTTCTGCTCGCCATTGAGATTGTGGCGCTGCCCGTGATGAGCGCACTCTTCACCCTGACGCTTCCTCTGACGATTATTCCAATCTTGCTATTGGGCTCGCTTGGCATCTCGGCGGTTGGCACCATTTTTGCAGCGATGGCCCTGAACACGCGGCTGCGCGATGTGCTGCTCCCGCTGATGCTGTTGCCCATGCTCATCCCGCTGCTCGTGGGCGCGGTGCAGGCCACGGGTGCGGTGCTGCGCGAGGCTCCGCTCTGGGAGGAGGCGGGCTCCTCGCTGGCGCTCATGGCGTCGTTCGATGTTATTTTTGTGACGCTTTCCGTGTTGCTGTTCGAGTATGTGCTGGAACAGTGAGAACGGAAAAGCAAAGGTCAAAAGGCAAAAGGGGAAGTAACGACACGATAAAATCCCCTCCTCGGAGGGGCGGCGCGTTGCGCCGGGGTGGGTTGTCGTTGCTGACCGCTTCTACTGGAGGATTGATGGCTGTGACACACCCCCCGCTGATGGCTCCCCCGGCTAGCCAGGCCGGTCGCCTGGCGACGGCGACGCGCGTGCTGGGCTGGGTACTGCTGCCCGGCGCACTGGTCGCTCTGTTTATGGCGCTGGTCTATGCGCCGCCCGAGGCGACGATGGGCGAGGTCTATCGTATTTTCTTCTTCCACATGCCCGCCAACATCGTGAGCTTCGTGCTCTTCTTTGTCGCCTTCGTGGCGGGCATCACTTACCTCCGCACCGGCAACGCGCTGTGGGACCGCTGGGGTGCATCAAGCATCGAGGTGGGCATCCTGGCTGCGTTCATCGGCACTATCACAGGCTCTATCTGGGCGCGCCCCATCTGGAATACCTGGTGGACATGGGATCCCCGGCTCACCACGATGAGCATCCTGCTGCTGACATACGCGGGTTACATGATGCTGCGCGGGGCGTTGGATGATCCGGGCCGCCGCGCGCGCTACAGCGCGATCTTCGCCATTCTGGCCTTTGTGAATGTGCCACTCGTCTACTTCTCGACCCGCATCCTGGATCGAACAATCCATCCAGTGGTGTTCGCGGGCGAAAACCCGGAAGCGAAGGGCGATATGGCCCTGACCGCCGCAATGGATCAGGCGCTGCTGGTCTGTATGATTTTTGGGCTGGCGCTCTTTGTCTATCTGCTCTTTCAGCGCGTTCTGCTGGCCCAGCGCGAGGCGGATGTGGAGCAGCTACGCCTGCACCTCCAGGAGGCAGAAGATGCCTGATTGGTCTGATAACGGTTTTTACCTGATTCTGGGCCTGCTGGCCTTCTGGCTTCCCGTGCTAGGGTATGGGTGGTCACTCCGCAATCGCGCGGCACTTCTCACGGCGGAGGAGGCACTGCTACGAGAGGAATTAGAATAACAGCCATTCTGGCCCCATTGACGCAGCAGTTCCTTGACCCATACAATGGTTACCTACATTCTGGAGCTAATATCTATGGAATGGCTGCGCGTCGTCGGGATAAGCCATATCAGTAATGGGCTCTACATCGGTGGGGCGAGGGCGGTCTACCGTGCAGAAGAGTTGCAATTGGTGGGCATCACGCGCGTCCTCAAGCTGTATCCCGATGACCCCTTCTGGCCTGAGGATTTTCAGGTGTGCGAGGCGGTGCTGCACGATGGGCAGCTTATCCCGCCAGGATTGCTGCGGCGCGGCACGGCCTTCCTCCGCGAGCCGCGCGATGATAAGGAAGCGGTTCTGGTGGTCTGCGGGGCGGGCATCAGCCGCTCCGCCACCTTCGTACTCGCCTATCTTCTGGAAGAGGGCTATGATTTGCGCGCCGCCTGGACCCTGCTCCAGCAGCAACACCCATCGGCGCGCCCACACCCACAGATGTGGTTATCTCTCGTAGCAGAGTACAACCTTGGCTACTCCCTCGAAGAGCTTGCTCATTTCTGGTAATCGGAGTCTGTCAACTACCCCCGGCTAGAAGCCGGAGGCTTGCTCCGGCAAGCCCGGTTGATTAGGACCTCAGCCACCACCTTTTGGGTGACGGGGCTACGTTAGCGATGAATGAGATAGGCACGTTCGGGTACTCCACACGCTCGGACCCCTGCGGCGCGTTGTTAAACATCGCTGAGGGTAGGCGAAGTGCGACGCGTGAAAACCATCGCATAGCATTGGCGAAGTGGACCACGCCCTCCGGGGCGGCAGGCTGGAGCTAGCCTGCATTCCCAACGACTGGAGAAGTGTATGAAAGTCTGTGTCGTCAACCAACACGGGCGGCCCTTGATGCCGACCACCCCGCGTAAGGCACGTTTGCTGCTCAAGGCGGGTAAGGCCCAGATCATCCAGCGTATCCCTTTCACGATTCAGCTTTTGTACGGCACACGCGGCCATGCCCAGCCCATCACGCTGGGCATTGATGCCGGGTATGCCACCGTCGGCTTTGCCGCTGTGACGGAGCAGGAAGAACTGGTAGGAGGTGAGCTGAAGCTGCTGGCGGGGATGTCGGAGCGCCTGAGTGAACGGGCCATGTATCGCAGCGGGCGGCGGAGACGCACCCGCCATCGCCAACCACGCTTCGATAATCGCCGCCGGGCGGAGGGCTGGCTGGCCCCTTCGATTCAGCACAAGCTCGACAGCCACCTACGACTGATTGAGAGACTGGGTGCAGTCTTACCCATCTCATGTATCGTCATTGAGGTGGCGAACTTCGATATTCAGCGCCTAAAGGATCCCGACATTGAGGGGGCGGGGTATCAACAGGGCGAACAGGCAGGCTTCTGGAACCTTAGAGAGTACATCCTGCACCGCGATGCGCATACCTGCCAAAACCCGAATTGCCCGAACCGTGCCAAGGAGAAGGTGCTCCAAGTGCATCATCTGGGCTACTGGCGTCGCGATGGCAGCGACCGCCCGGCTAACCTGATAACCCTCTGTACCCGCTGCCACACACCCGAAAACCATCTGCCCGGCGGCTTCCTGTGGGGCTGGGAACCACGCCTGAACTCGTTCCGTCCTGAAACCTTCATGAGTATGGTGCGCGGGCGCTTGGTGGAGGCCGTGGGAGCCGAGACCACCTACGGCTATCTAACCAAAGGCCGTCGCATTGAACTGGGACTACCCAAATCCCACGCGAATGATGCGTTTGTGATTGCGGGTGGCAGCACGCAACCCCGCACCGCACCGCTCCTGTTGGAACAGGTGCGGCGCAACCGCCGGGCACTCCAGATCTGGTATGACGCCAAATATATTGACACCCGCACGGGCGAGGTCGTCAAGGCGCAGGTGCTCAACAACGGACGACGCACGCGCAATCGCAACCTCAAAGGGGAAAATTTGCGCCGCTATCGAGGAGCAAAGATTTCCAAGGGGCGACGCTACATCCGCCGTCGGCGCTACCCTTATCAACCAGGGGATTTGGTGCGCTTCGAGCGGCAAGTTTACCGCGTCCAGGGCATGGGGGGTTATGGGCGCAATCTTAAGCTGGCCGGGCGACCCAAGGAAGTCAAAGCCACCTTGGTTACGCCAGCGCGCAGGCGCAAGGGCATCTGCCAGCAGGTGCCTTAGCCAACCCGTCACATAGGTGGGTCGAGTTGTTTTTCAGCGGCAAGCATTGGGTCACAGCACCGTTTGGCCTTGCCGCTCCATTCCTCCCCCGGCTCTAAGCCGGGGGTTCCCTGGAGCTAACATCTATGGACCTAACCACCCTCACCATTACCGATGCGGCGGAGATGATAGGTCGCCGCGCCCTCTCGCCCCTGGAACTGACGCGGGCCTTCCTTGCACGCATCAGCGCGCTGGACCCCCAGATCAACAGCTTCATCACCGTAACCGCCGAGCAGGCCCTGGCCGATGCACAGGAAGCCGAGCAAGCTATCCAACGCGGCGAGTATCGCGGCCCGCTGCACGGTATCCCCATTGCCCTCAAGGATCTGTTCGAAACGAAGGGTGTGCTCACCACGGCAGGCTCCAAGCACCTGGCGACGAATGTGCCCGTTGAGGATGGCGTGGTCGTGCAGAAGCTCAAGGAAGCGGGAGCCATCCTGCTCGGCAAACTCAACATGCACGAGTGGGCAATGAGCGTCACCAACGATAATCCTCATTATGGTCCGTGCAGGAATCCGTGGGATCTGGAGCGTATTCCGGGCGGCTCGTCCGGCGGCTCGGGCGCGGCGGTGGCGGCCACGCTCTGCCTAGGCGCGCTGGGCAGCGACACTGGGGGCTCGATTCGCATCCCGGCAGCACTCTGTGGGGTTGTTGGCCTCAAGCCCACCTATGGGCGCGTCAGCAAGCGAGGGGTTCTGCCGCTGAGCTGGAACCTGGACCATATTGGCCCACTCGCCGCGCGGGTGCAGGATGCCGGGCTGCTCTTTCAGGCGATTGCCGGGTACGATGCACAGGATTCCTACTCGCTCGACGTCGCAACCAAAGATTACCTGGGGCAGATCGAGCGCGGCGTACGGGGCTGGCGGGTGGCGGTCGCCTACAGCGATTTCACGCCAGCCGGCAAACAGGCCGATGAAGAGGTGCTACAGGCGGTGTGGGAAGCCGTCAGCCTTTTCGAGCAACTCGGGGCCACGGTCAGCGAGGTAAGCTGGCCGCAGGCGCAGGAAGCCACCAAAAGTGCGCTGTGCATGATTGTCAGCGATGCGGCAGTTTACCATCAGGAGCGGCTGGCCGAGGCCGAGCAAACGGAGGCGTTTGGCGAGGATGTGCGCGCCAGCCTCCAGAGAGGCATGGCGTACAGTGCGCCGGAGTATGCCCGCGCGCGGCGTGCTCAGGTGCTCCTGCGCCATCACTTCGAGGAGTTCTTCACGCATCACGATATTCTGCTGACGCCCGTCACACCCACCGCCGCCCCGCTCCGCATCGAGCCTCCCGAGAACAAGGGGCGCGCCTCGCTGGTGAGTTATACCGCCCCCTTCAATCTGACGGGGCTTCCCGCCCTCTCACTGCCCTGCGGCTTCACCGAGTCCGGATTGCCCATCGGGCTACAGCTCGTGGCGCGCCCCTGGGCCGAGGATCAACTGCTGCGCGCGGCCTATGCCTACGAGCAGGCAACGACTTGGCACGAGAGAAAACCACCGCTCCAAATCTAGGAACTTTATGACAACTTCAACCGTTCTCAAGGTCGAGATTCGGCGCGGGGCCTACTATGACTCCGTGGTTTTGATGCAACTCCAGCGCGCGTTGGCCGCCCTGCCGGGGGTGATGGATGCGGGCGTCGTGATGGGCACGCCCGCCAACAAGGAGATGCTCGCCCAGAGTAACCTCCTCGCGCCGGACTCGGAGGGTGCCAAGGCAGACGATCTGCTGATTGTGATTCGCGCGGCAGATGACGCCGCCAGCCAGGTGGCGCTCGCCGAGGTAGACACCCTGCTCACGAGGCGCAACAGCGCAACGGAGCAGGAATATCTCCCCCAGAGCCTGGAAAGCGCTGCCCGGATGCTGCCGGAGGCACAATGGGTTCTCATCTCGGTCGCTGGCCGCTATGCCGCCGGTGTGGCACGCGAGGCGCTCCGCCGGGGAAAAAACGTTTTTCTTTACAGTGATAATGTTCCTGTCGAAGAGGAAATCGCCCTGAAACAGCGCGCCCAGGCGCAGGGGCAACTGGTGATGGGGCCGGATTGCGGCACCGCCATCATCAACGGGACGGGGCTGGGCTTCGCCAATCGCGTGCGCCGGGGGTCTATCGGCATGGTAGCCGCCTCGGGGACCGGGTTGCAGGCGGTCACAGCACGGATTCATTATCTGGGTGGCGGCATCACCCATGCGCTCGGCACAGGGGGGCGCGATCTCTCAGAGGCGGTAGGTGCCATCACCTCCCGCCAGGCCCTCACACTGCTCAGCCAGGACCCCGCGACGAGCGTCATCGTGCTCCTCTCGAAGCCGCCCGCCCCTGCGATTGCCAGCCAACTCCTGGAACTCGCCAGCGCCGCCGGAAAGCCGGTGGTTGTAAATTTCATCGGCTATACCCCTCCCGCACGCCAGCGAGGCAATCTCTACTTCGCCACCACCTTCGACGAGACGGCTGCCCTGGCCGTGCAACTCGCAAGCAACACGACCGCCTCTGTCCCGGACACCAGCCGCTTTGCCCCAGGCCAGCGCTACCTGCGCGGCCTCTTCTCCGGTGGTACGCTGGCCTACGAGGCCCTGCTCATTCTCTCCGGCTACCTGCCTGCGGTCTACTCGAATGCGCCGCTCGACAAGCACTTTTTATTGCCCAACGCGCATGAGAGCCAAGCGCACACCATCGTCGATCTGGGGGAGGACGAGTTCACGGTCGGTCGTCTGCACCCGATGATGGACAACGAACTGCGCCTGCGCCGCCTTCAGCAGGAGGCCGACGATCCCGAGGTTGCCCTAATTCTGCTTGATGTAGTGCTGGGCGATGGCGCTCACCCGGACCCCGCCAGCGAGCTTGCCCCCGCCATCGCCCAGGCCCGCGCCCGCACCGCCGAGGCGGGTCGCCATCTGGAGGTGATGGCAATCGTGGTGGGGACGGAAGAGGACCCGCAGAATCTTGAGCGGCAGATGGCTCTCCTCCAGGAGGCGGGCGCGCAGGTGGAGCAGAGCAGCGAGCAGGCGGTGCGGCAGGTCGGGCAGTTGTTACAAGCGCTAAACGCCCCCGCCCCGACTGCCGCCGTTGAGCGAGTTGATCTATCAGTGCTCCAGCAGCCGCTCGTCGCCATCAATGTTGGGCTGGAATCTTTTACCGAGAGCCTCACCGCTCAGGGTGCGACCGCGCTCCAGGTCCGATGGCGACCCCCGGCGGGCGGAAATGAGCGACTTATGTCAATCTTGGAACGAATGAGAGGAGATCGCTAGGGCAAGAATGGATATTGACAAGGCAAACAAGGAAGCGGTTGGGCGCATGATGGAGGCCCACCCGGTGCTCGTCGGGCTGGCGAAGGCACGCGAGGTGATCCCTGGTATGAGGGATAATCTGCTACTGCACGCTGGCCCCCCCATCACCTGGGAACGCA
>JACCSL010000850.1 GCA_013812995.1 Ardenticatenales bacterium
ATCTCAGCACCTCTGCCATCTATATCTCGTGGTTGCTGCTGCCAGATACCCACAAGATATAGTATGGGGTGACGGGCTTTCTGGATCTGTTGGAGGCCAAAATGAGTTTTGTCAGCCAGTCAGGTGGCCGACCTTTAGGCGACTTTCAGTCGCGACTCAAGCCACCCACTTCCAGTGGGTGGTGGTTGACTTACAATGCTTGACCCGTGCAGCGCCGCCGCACTCGCTCACAGGTTCGTGGATCTGGGAACTGATAGGGTGGGGGGAGAGCAAGGTTCTTCCAAGAAGATCGCGCTGAAGATGCGATGTAAGGCGCGGGTGTGGCGGGGTTGAGGGGTGTGAGTGGATCGCCCTGCCAGAGTGCCAAACGCGGTGAATCTTAGTTATGGCGCTGCCAGGACAAAGCAGGCGGCGCGGTGAATAGAGCGCGGTTGAAGCTTTAGGTCGCTATAACCCTCGCTGTTTGAAGTGGAGAATATCAATGTCGAATAGCCTGCCCCCTTGGCTCCAGGGAGCCGACCCTCGCCTCCCATCCCATCCCTCCCCAAAAACGCCACAGGACAATCAAAGCTACCCAGATAGCGACTCATTATGCGTGATACGGCCCGGTTTTCTCCTTCTTTACATCACTCTCTTCGCCTGCCCTATTCCGCTGGAAATGTACAAAGTCGAGATATTTGCGGCGCGCCCACTCCCACATCTACCGCGCACGCGCGCGCGTCCTCTACCTCAAATCGACCCCTACGAATCGGGGTCAACGGCCCTGCTGCTTGTGACTACATCGCCCAATTCGGTAGCCACGAGTCAGTCCCCAAGGAAGGAACCGTTCCCACATGACCTCGCGCTTTACCCATTCTCGGCTGTGGCTTGTCGGCTGGCTGTCCGTCTGTGTCTTGCTTTTGTTCGCCATGCGCAGCCATGCACAGGAACCCGGAGTCACGCTGCTACACATCAGCGACTACCACTCCCACGGCCCCGCGTTCTATAGCGCGGGTGAGCCCGATCAGGGCGGTATCGCCCGCCTTATCGGCTATCTGAAGTCGCGCCGCGCGGAACCGAACGTCATCATCCTTTCGGGTGGCGACACGATGAACGCAGGCTCGCCCGCCTGGTCGGATAAACATCAATGCGCCGAGTGGGAATGGTTTAACGGCCTGTTGGATGCTCAGGCTCTGGGCAATCACGACGCCGACTACGGCCAGGCGGTGTTCCAGAAATGCCAGGCCAAAATCACGTACCCAATTTTGTCTGCTAACGTGATGACGGACGGCAAACCAATCTTCCCCGATGCCTACAAAGTCTTCGACGTGGGAGGGATGCGCGTTGGTATCTTCGCCCTGGCCGGGGAAGATTTCGAGCGCATCACCAAAGCCGAGAACCGACCCGTCGCCGGAGCCCTTTTCGCAGATCGCGTCGAGACGGCCCGCACCGTGGTCGCAGACCTCCAGGCCGAAGATGTCGATGCCATCGTGCTCTTCGGGCACGCCTACCGCGAAGAAGACGAGGCGTTGGCCCGTGCGGTACCCGGAATTGACGTTATCCTCGGTACCCACAGCCACCTGGCGGTCGACCTCACTCAGATAGAGGGCACCGAAACGTACTATATCTCGCCATACCAGTACGGGACGTATGTGAGCGAGGTGAAGTTGCAGCGGGAGGGGGAGACTCTGATTGTGGCGGGACAACTCATCCCGATGGACGAAAGCGTTACTCCTGACCCGGAGATCGCCGCGCAGGTGCGTGATATGCAGGCGGCCCTGGAAAGCGATCCCAAGTACGCGCCGCTTTTTCAGGTCATCGGGGAGGCTGAGGTAGAACTCGCAACGACGGATCACCTTCAGCGAGACTCGGTGCTGGGAAACCTCACCGCCGACCTGATCCGCGGCGAGGTGGGAGCGCACGTCGCCCTACTCACCGCCTCCAGTTTTCGGGAACCCATTCCTCCCGGCAAGATTACCGAGGAGCATCTGCGCACCACGATGCCCTATCCCAACGCTGTCATCGTCTACCAGGCGAGCGGCGCAGACATCCAGAAAATTCTGGACTACAGCGTCTCGCGCGCTGGAAGCGACTTCTTCTCGCAGGTTTCCGGGCTACGTTTCATTATCCGGGACGGTAAGGCCACCGACGTCCAGATTCTCGCCGCCGCGGAATCGGGCACCTTCATGGCGCTTGATCCGACCGCCACCTACTCCCTCGCAACCAGCGAGTTCCAAGGTCGGTTTGCCGGAGGGTACAAAGAGCTATTCGCGCCGCTGGCCTATGAGGCCACGGCTGTCAAGGACGTGCGCGATACGGTGCGTGCCTATTTCGCCGCGCACCGTCCGGTACGTGCCGAGCGTGACGGGCGTATTGCCCACGCCACCGACACATTACCTGCGCCGACGCCTGGCGCATTGCCGGGTAGTGGCGGAACGAGTTCGTTCCCCTATCTCATTGTAGGGATCGGCTCCGCTTGTCTTGTTCTTGCCCTCGTCTTCTGGCGGCGGCGTCAAGTCGTTTCCTGATAAAACATGGAGGACACCACAGTGAAGTTTGGAATACGAAGCATTTTTTGCCTGTTGCTGCTGCTCATCGTAGGCTGCAATCCGGCTGCGACCACCCCGGTCCCCAACGAGAGACCTACCACGGAGGGAGCCACGGAGGGAGCCACGCCCCGAGTCGTGGTGCTCCTGGGGGGTGGGGGGCGCGGGGACAACTCCTTCAACGACTCGGCGGCCTCGGCCCTGCCCCGACTTAGCGAATTAGGGGTAGAGGTCGTCTTCGAGGACCGCCCGACCGAGGGCTCTACCGACGAGATCAAGGCCCAGCAGCTTCAGATGATCCAGGCTCGCCTGGATGAGGGCTACAACTTGATTATAGGAATGGGGTTTGAGAACCAGGGTATCATCGTAGAGGCCGCCAAGGCGCATCCTGAGACGCGTTTCGCGCTGATTGATGTCACGGTCGCCGACCCCCCCTCCAACATAACGAGCATCACCTTCAGAGAACAAGAAGGTGATTACATCTTAGGGGTGCTGGCCGCCCGGTTGACGGAAAACGGCAGGGTCGGATTCATCGGGGGCGCAGCCATACCCGTGATCGAGCGCATCCAGAACGGATACACTCTGGGCGTCGCGAACGGCACGGCGGAAGGCGACGTGGAGGTAATGGCCGAACTCGTCGGCAGTTTCACGGATACCGTGAAGGCCGGTGAGATCGCTACCGCCATGTTTACGGGCGAGACGCCCGTGGATGTCGTCTATGTCGCGGCAGGTGGAGCGGGCAACGAGGCGATAAAGGTTGCCGTCGAGAACGAAATCTTGGTTCTCTCCACGTCCACGACGATCAATTTGCCGCCCGGCGTGGTCGCTGCCCGTCCCAAACGAGTCGATGCTGCCGTTGTCTCATTGGTAGAGCACTTCATGAACAGCAACCTTACCCCCGCATACACGATGGGTTATCGTGAGGGGGGCCTTGGCCTCGCCTTCGACGACTCTGTAGACACTAAGCTGGAACAGGAGATGCTCGCCCTTCAGAAGAGCATCGAGACGGGTAACCTGGTGGTGGAACTGGCTACGGATGGCGTGACCGTTTCCGTTCACGACAAATAAGCAACACCGAAAGAAAGGGGCGCGGCGCCTTGCCGCGCCCCTTTCTTCGTATCCCGCCCACAGTCAGCGACCCACGGGTGAACCTCGTGGGCTGACCACGGTCTAGCTCTATGTCGGGTCTCACAAATGATCAGGCTGTCTCACGATAAAGTCATACTGCCACGCTGGTTTGCGCAGGGCAAGAGGTACGCCAGAATCTTATCGTCCCCTTGTTTCCGCCAGGACTTTTGAGCAATCACCGGCTCTGTTTCCTGCACCTGCTCCAGCCACGACAACGAAATGGCCCTCCACTAGTTTTGGATAGCGGGGTGCCCGCCAAGAGAACATGAGGAAAACTTCCTTGTGCGTCGAATTCGCCAACGCTATCGGATACTTGTCGGAGGCCGAGCCCGGCCAGGACCAGCGGGCAGGGGGCAGCGAAAGCCGGGGGAGAGCCGGGCAAAGCCCATGAATTGGCACAGAAAAGACAATGCTACGACCGGGCGCGGCGCGTGGCCTGACCTGAGAGCGACGGGGTAAACAGGCTCGTCTGCTGGCTAAACTCGAATCGGGTACTTGTTCCTACACGCCGTCTTTTTCAACGCGCGCTCATCTTCACACCCGATGACCGCCGCAGCCAGGATCAACAGTGACCCTACCTGCCGGGCACCATCTTGGCCACTCCCCCGTCGCTCCCTCAGATCGTGTACCCGGCCTGGCGCAGCGCGGCGTCCAGTTGCGCCAGGGTAGGCTCCACGATGATCTGGCACTGCTCCCCGAAGACAATCGTTGGCGTGCTGCGGAAGCCCTGGTTGACCTCTGCCATGT
>JACCSL010000093.1 GCA_013812995.1 Ardenticatenales bacterium
GGCCAGCCCGTCCCGCTCCCGCACGGTGGGCACCCCAACAATCTCGATGGGAAGATTAAGATCCTTGACCATGTGGCGCACCACGACCAACTGCTGAGCATCTTTTTGCCCAAAGTAGGCACGGTCCGGCTGAACGATGTTGAAGAGCTTGCAAACCACCGTTGACACCCCATCAAAGTGCCCCATGCGGGCCGCGCCCTCCAGTCGCTCCGTCAGCCCCATGACATGCACCGTGGTGAAGAAGTCATCCGGGTAAATCTCGTTGTGCTCCGGCGTGAAAACAATATCCACTTTGGCCTCGCGAAGCATCTCAAGGTCACGCTCCATGTCGCGTGGGTAGCGCTCCAGATCTTCGGCCTCGTTGAACTGCATCGCATTGACGAAAATAGAGACAGCAACGACACCATTCTCCTCGCGCGCCCGCTTGATGAGGGCGAGATGGCCCGCATGGAGATAGCCCATCGTCGGGATGAAGCCTAGGGGCTTGGTAAGTTTGGTACGGGCGGCACGGAATTCTGAGATAGTCGAGATAACTTCCATAGATGTTAGCTCCAGGGAACCCCCGGCTTTGAGCCGGAGGAGGAATGGAGCGGCAAGGAGAAGCCCTGTACCAGCCAAGTTTGGCCGTTGTGGGTGGGGCCGACGCCTGCCGCGCAAAAGAGTGTTTAGGGAACTTGTTGGCAGATGCCCTTGCGCCAGCGCACGGGCGAGACCAGGGGGGCCTTCACTTCCTTGGGACGCCCGGCCAGCTTGAGGTTGCGCCCGTAGCCGCCCATGCTCTGTACCCGGTAGACTTGCCCCTCGTAGCGCACCAGGTCCCCCGGTTGATAGGGATAGCGCCGCCGCCGGATGCTGACGCGCCCCTTGGCGACCTTCGGCCCTCGATAGCGGCGCAGATTTTCGCCACCCAGATTACGATTGCGCGTGCGTCGTCCGTTGTTGAGCACCTGTGCCTTGACGACCTCCCCCGTACGGATGTCGATATACTTGGCGTCATACCAAATCTGGAGTGCCCGGCGATTGCGGCGCACCTGTTCCAAGAGGAGCGGTGTGGCGCGTCCTTGCGTACGCCCCCCCGCAATGACGAACGCATCATGGGTGTGGGACTTGGGCAACCCCAATTCAATGCGCCGGCTTTTGGTCAGATAACCGTAAGTCGCCTCGGCTCCCACGGCCTCCACCAAGCGCCAACGCACCATACTCATAAAGGTCTCAGGGCGGAACGATTTCAGATTTGGTTGCCAGCCCCATAAGAAGCCGCCTGGCTGGTGGTTTTCCGAGGTGTGGCAGCGTGTGCAGAGGGTAATCAGGTTAGCGGGGCGGTCACTCCCATCGCCGCGCCAATAGCCCAGGTGATGCACCTGGAGTACCTTTTCCTTGGCACGGTTCGGGCACTGGCGATTCTGGCAGGTATGTCCGTCACGGTGCACGCTTCGCGTGTACTCTCTAAGGTTCCAGAAGCCCGCCAGCTCCCCCTGTTGATACATCTCTCCCTCAATGTCTGGGTTCTTGAGGCGCTGAATGTCGAAGCTCGCTACCTCAATGACAATGCGTGTGACGGGCAACACGGCGCACAGACGGTCGATCAGCCTTAAATGGCTGTCGAGCTTGTGCTGAATGGAGGGGACCAGCCACCCCTCTGCGCGGCGGCGATTATCGAAGCGCGGCTTGCGATGGCGGGTGCGACAACGACGCCCGCCACGATACATCGCCCGCTCGGCGAGGCGCGCCGACATGCCCACCAGGAGCTTCAGTTCGCCCCCTACCAGTTCTTCTTTATCGGTCACAGCGGAGAAACCAACCGTAGCATAGCCCGCATCCACACCCAACGTGATCGGTTGCGTCGAACAGCGGCTCGGATATAAGAGCTGGATCGTGAAGGGGGTCCGGGCTACGATACGTGCCTGCCCCGCTTCTAGTAGCCGCCGCGCCTTGCGTGGGGTGGTGGGCATCAAGGGCTGCCCATCCTGGTGTAAGACACAGACTTTCATTTTACCAACTCCTTTCGGGTGCTGTGTTGCCAGGGAATGGCCCTGACCCCCCAGCGAGGGTGGTCCACTTCGCCAAGGTTCATCGGTGGTTTCGCCTAAAGCGCCTACTGTTGGTTGTCCGCCGCACGTCGCCTACTCTCAGCGATGTTTAACGATGGACCGCAGCGGTCGGGGCTAGTGGAGTACCCCGACGTGCCTATTTCATTCACCGTGAACGTAGCCCCGTCATGCCGTAGCGTGGTGGCTGAGGTCCTAATCAACCGGGCTTGCCGCGGGTGCCCCCTAGGCGAAGCCCCCGAGTGGAACTCGGGGGTTGTTGACAGAGTGATGGCAGGTATTATGCTACCCATCGTAACATGTTGCAGGGAAGCGCGTCAATACGCAGGCCAAAAGAGCGTTAGCACTCTAGTGTCAAGAGTGCCAAAATGCTTGACAGTAGGACACTAAAGGGATATAATGCCACTGGTCTAAAACAGACAGAACTATTCGGTAGGTAGTAGGTCTGCGAAAGGAACATGGTATGGCAAAAGTAATTGGTATTGACTTAGGAACGACGAACTCAGTCGTCGCTGTGATGGAAGGTGGAGAGCCCACCGTTATTCCCAATGCGGAGGGTGGTCGTACAACCCCGTCCGTTGTCGGCTTCTCCAAGAATGGAGAGCGACTGGTAGGCCAGACGGCCAAGCGCCAGGCAGTGGTCAACCCGGAGAACACCGTTTCCTCCGTGAAGCGCCTGATGGGGCGCGCCTATAATGAAGACGAGGTCGCGCACAGCCAGAAGTTAGTCTCCTACGAGATCGCGGCAGGGCCGAACGGGGATGCCCGGATTCGCATCCCCCAGACGGGCAAAACTTATGCACCCCAGGAAGTTTCCGCGATGATCCTACAGAAACTCAAGGCAGACGCCGAGGCGTACCTGGGCGAGCCGGTAACCGAGGCAGTCATCACGGTTCCCGCCTACTTTAACGACTCCCAGCGGCAGGCCACCAAGGATGCCGGGAAGATCGCCGGGCTGGACGTGAAACGCATCATCAACGAGCCCACCGCAGCGGCACTGGCCTATGGGCTGGACAAGAAGAAGGATCAGACAATCCTCGTCTTTGACCTCGGTGGCGGTACCTTTGACGTCTCCGTTCTGGACGTTGGCGAGGGTGTGGTCGAGGTCCAATCCACGGCAGGTGACACGCACCTGGGTGGGGATGACTGGGACGAGCGCATCGTACGCTGGGTCGCAGACGAGTTCAAGAAAGATCAGGGGATCGATCTGCGCAGTGATCGCCAGGCCCTCCAGCGGCTACGCGAGGCGGCAGAGAAGGCCAAGATGGAGCTCTCCACGGTGATGGAGACGGAGGTCAACCTACCCTTCATCACCGCCGACTCAGGCGGCCCGAAGCACCTTCAGATGAAGCTCAGCCGCGCGAAGTTCGAGCAGCTGACCGAGGATCTGGTTGAGCGCCTACGCAACCCCTTCAACCGCGCGTTGGAGGATGCCGGTCTCACGGCGAGCAAGATTGACG
>JACCSL010000851.1 GCA_013812995.1 Ardenticatenales bacterium
GGGTTCGCAGAGCGTCTGCCTCGGCGGGGTGGTCGCTTTGCTCTTCCAGGTCGGCCTGCGCCGCGAGAATCTGCCACAGGATGCGGCGCGCGTTCAGACGCTCTGCCTCCTGGCGTGCCTCTAGCAGGCTGGTGCGTGCCATGTCATGCCGACCGAGCGCCATGTATGCCTGGCTCTGATAGTAGAAGATATCTGAGATGAAAATCCGCGATCCACTGCGTTTGGAGTTGTCGATGTGCTCTTGAGTCAGGGCAATGAGCCGTGCATGCTCGCCCATCGCCCTGGCAATCTCTATTTCGGCTCCCCAGAACAATTTCCATAGAGGCATATTGGTTCCCTCAGCCTCTATGACATCCCTGTTTCCCTGGATGAGTGTGGTCGCGGTCGAAATATCCCCCAGGCGACAGTAGAGCAGGGCGAGCAGCTCTTTCTCCATAATCTCCCAGGTGACATCGAGGATTTCCGGGGTCAGTTGCCTCTGACCCTCTTCAAGCCACCGAATGCCACCCTCGTAGTCGCCCAACATCCCATGAGTAAAGGCTAACTCCCAGGGCGGCACCAGCATCCCTGGCACGAACCCCGCCTGTTCGGCAAAGCCCAGGCTCTGCTGCATCGTCTCGATTGCCTCGCTGATGTTGCCCTGATCCATCTGGACCATTCCGATCATCAAGCGGCTATACGATTGGTTCCACAGGTTGTTGATTCGCTCACTAACCTGGCGCGCCTCTAGCGCCTGCATTAGTGCCTGCTCATAGTTTCCACGGATGACATGCAGCTCCGCCTGGCTGGCGAGCGAATCCGCGAGCATGGCCTGATTGCCCAACTCACGCCAGAGTTGCTCTGCCTCCTCCAGCATCTCCAGCCCCTTCTGGATACCCTCCAGTATCGCATAGGCAAAGTGCAAATCGTTCAGGATGAAGGCGAGCGGCTCGCGAAGATTGAGGGATCGGGCGAGGATCAGGGCGCGCCTGCCATACTGAATTGCCTGTTTAGGACGCTCCAGAAAGCGGTAGAGCAGGATGAGGTTCCAGAGCACCCTTGTTTCTGCCTCTCGGTCGCCCAATTCCTGAGCCAGAGCGAGGGCGCGCTCGGAAATCTCCTGGCCGCGCGCTGGGTTCCGCACGGTGGTCGGAGCGGTGAGAATGGTCCCATGCAGGGTCAAGGAGCAGAGTTCCAGGGAGCGGTTTCCCCGCTTCTTGGCCAGTTGACCCATCTCCTCATACAACTCAGACGCCTTCTCGTAGTGACCATACATCTCCAGCGCGCGCCCGAGGCGGGTGTAGAGGCTCTGGAGAGGAGTGTCCGCTTGATGTCTGGCGATGGTAAGGGCCTCCTGGTAGAGCATCACAGCTTCTGCCAGTGCATGGCGCTGGAAGGCGAGGTCTCCGGCGAGGGAAAAATAGCGAAGGGCGCGCTCAGGCTCTTCCGCGCGCTGAAAGTGATAGCCGAGTTGGGGAGCCAATTCCTCCTGGCGCTCTGGGTAGAGGTGCTCCAACGTTTCTCCTACTGCCCGGTGGAGCTGGCGGCGGTCCGTTTTCAGAAGCGATTGGTAGGCAGCGTCCTGAATCAGGGCGTGGTGGAAGAGATACTCCATCTCCGGTTCCATCTCGGTCAGGCGGATCAGGCCGGAACTTTCCAACGTCGTAAGATGATGGTTGACCATTATTTTTCCCTCGTCTGGCTTACACCTGGGGCTAACGTTACCTTATGGCGCAGAGCCGCGCCAATTTTGTGTTGCCCTTTGCCCTTTCATCTATGTAGGTGCTATAGTTGTGGAAGACATTCTGCCACCTTCACGGAAGAGCCTATCCCTTGACAGCCACTCACTCTGGCCCCGACAATCCCCACTCATATTCCGTGCTCCTGAATGACCTCAGTGCTTTAACAACCACGCTAAGGAGATTTCTCTCAATGACATCACTGAAATACTTCCTGAGTTGTTCTATCTTGATAGGACTTATTCTTGGGATGAGCGCCTGTGGGTCGACTCAGACCCCGCCAACATCTGAGGAGCCAGAGCGCACCATCACTGTACCTCAAGAGGCAGAGAGCGCACCGGAGGAAACAGCGGGAGGGGAGCAGACATTTACCGTTGCGGTTGGACGGGATAGTGGTGTTCTGAATCCCCACGACTACAAGTCGAATTTTCCCGCTCTGACGCTGGTATATGAATCTCTTGTGAATTATGCAGCGGATGGCTCTATTGAACCCGCCCTGGCCGAACGCTGGGAGGTGTCCGATGATGGATTGGAGTGGACCTTCCATCTGCGGCAGGGTGTGACGTTTCATGATGGAACTCCTTTTAACGCGGAGGCCGTCAAATGGAATCTGGAGCGCTGGATTGGTGAAGAGCGTCACTCCTGGATTCCCACCGCGAACGAGGTGGAGAGCATTGATACCCCGGATGACCACACGGTAGTTCTCCACATGAAGAAATATTTCTACTCTGTGCTTCAGGATCTCACCATTGTGCGGCCCGTCCGCTTCCTGAGTCCGGCAGCAGTGGATGACAAGGGGGAGTTTGTGGCGGCCATTGGCACGGGGCCCTGGAAGTTGGAGTCCTCCGTATCAGAGGGGCGGGCCGTCTTCGTGCCCTATGAGGCGTATTGGGGGGAGAAGCCACAACTGTCCCGGGTGATCTTCGAGGTGATCGCGGACCCAGAGGCCCGCGTTGCTGCTTTCCTCGATGGTAAAGTCGATCTCATCGGTGGCGAATATATTGGCGGCATCCCCCCCGAGGCGATTACAACCCTGGAGGCCGACGCTGATACCGAGATATTGCAGGCCGAAGGAACGGCGACGTATCTAGTTAGAATGAACTCGGAGCGTCCTCCGTTCGATGACCAACAGGTGCGTGAGGCATTCAACCTTGTAATTGACCGCGAGGCCATCGCAAGTGATGTCTTTAATGGGCTGGCTGAACCCGCTCAGGGTCTTTTTCCACCCAATGTGCCCTTTGCAAGCAACCCTCATCCCGAACTGTACAGCTACGATGTTGAGCGAGCCAGGCAACTCCTAGAAGAGGCGGGCTGGACCCTCAACGGCGACGGAATTTTGGAGAAGGAAGAGCAGCCCTTTGAGGTGGAAGTCGTGGTGGATGGCGCGATTTTTCCACAGGCAGAGTCCATGGTCAACCAGCTTCGCACGCAACTCCAGGAAGTTGGCATCCAGATGGAGATCCGGATCACGGATTTTGATGGGTGGACCGATGCCCTGCGCAAGGGCGATTTCCATCTGGCGACGGATCTGACCTATGGCGCGCCCTATGATCCTCACTCGACCCTAACCTCCGTCTTTCAGAGTGGCCTTTCAGCAGATTCGACGCAGATTTTTACGGACCCAACGCTTGACAAGCTGATCAGCGAGGTCCTGGTGACCCGGACAGACGAGGAGCGGCAAAGCAAGTACGACCAGATTTTTGAATATCTGGATGAGCAGGTGGTTATTGCCCCTATTGTTTATTCCCGCCGTGTCTATGCGCTCAATAAAGCCGTTCAAGGGTTCGAACTAGCGGGGACGGAATATGAGTTAAATCTGGTAGGGGTACATATCGTTTCACCTTGAGTCGCGTATGGGAAAAAGTAATCAAATCATGCAATCCCGCACCCCCTTTTCAACAACCTTGCACTGGTCCCACTCTATCCGCACTCAGTTGGCCCTGGGTATTGGGGCGATCCTTCTTCTCACCCTACTGGGGAACCTTATCAACTACTGGAGTCTGAGTAATTTTCAGACGAATGTGGAGGTGACTCTACAGGAGGCATACCGGGCCCGAGAACTCAACCTTGAGACAGAGGTTGAGTTCTTGTTGGCTCGTCAGAGCGAGGCCGCCTTTCTCGCGACGTGGCGCACCCTTGGTTACTATGAGGCGCTGGATCGCTATTTACCAGCCCATGAGAACCAGTTGAGCGCGGCCTACTCAAGGCTTGATGCGGTAGATAAACTCATCCAAAACTCAGAAAATGCTGATCTCTACCTTGTTACGACGGGAACTTCCGAGCTGCGTCCCTTGTTACAGGCCTATGAGGTCGCCTTTTCAGAAACGCTTTACAAGATCAAGTCACGCGCGGGCGCCTCTGCTCTGGAGCAATCCCTCCGAGAGTCGATGGAAGCCCTGCTTGCTGAAGTTACCCTGCTACCTAACCCCCAATTCCGTGAGTTACTCCTACAGATTCGGCTCAATGAGCAGCTTTACTTCAACACTGGCAAGCCGGACCATGTGGCGCGGGTCAATGAGTTGATCGGAGAGTTTAACTCGTTGGTGAGCCGTAGTGACCCCAGTGAGCTAGCGACTGGGACGACCACGCTCGATGCCGAGGATGTCGCTACTCGGCTGGATGTATATGCCCATGCCTTGGAGTCCCTGCTGGCGCTCGACCAGGAAGTTGCTGCCAACAATGCGCTCTTTGAGCGAATCACGACGGATATCAACCAGACGGCAAGCAAGATCAATGAGGAGAGCGCCGCGGGCGTACAACGCGCCCTGGATCAAATGGCACAGGTGAGCCGACGCAGTATTCAGGCCCTGCTGATTACCTCCGGGCTGACGTTGTTGCTGTTGACGATGGGCGCTTTTTATCTGCTCAGACGTATTCTTTCCCCCCTCAACCAGCTTATCCATGCCGCAGATGAGATAGGCCAGGGGAGGCTTGATCACTCGCTCTCGCTTTCCGCCTATGCGGATGAGTTTGCGGTTTTAGCAGGGGTTTTCAACCTCATGACCGCCCGCCTTCGAGAGTTGATTAACTCTCTGGAGCAGCGGGTGGCTGAACGAACTCAGCAACTAGAGCATGCCTCTGAAGAGCTTCGCCGGGCCAAAGTGCTTGCGGAATCAGCCAATGATCTCAAGAGCAAGTTCCTGGCGAATATGAGCCACGAACTGCGCACCCCGCTCAATGCCATCATCAACTTTGCGGCGTTTATGTTAAGCCGCGATTTCGGTGACCTGACCGAGCATCAGGACATGATGCAACAGCGCATCCGCGCCAATGGGCAGCATCTGCTCAGCCTGATTAACGATATTTTGGACCTTTCCAAGATCGAAGCAGGTAAGATGGACTTGCGGTGCGAGGAGGTTGATCTGCGTGCCTTGATCGAGAGCGTGCGCTCCACGGCTCTAGGGCTTACCAAGGATAAGGAACTCCAGTTGGTGGTGGAGTTGCCAGAAGCGACGTTACCGTTGATCTGGGCGGATCAGAGGCGTATCCGCCAGGTACTATTGAATTTACTATCGAACGCTGCCAAATTTACCCCTGAGGAGGGCATTATCACGGTCCGGGTGTGGGAAGAAGAGGGGGGAAGCGTCGCGGTCAGTGTGAGCGACACGGGGATCGGAATCCCGCCCGAACAACTGACCCGCGTCTTTGAGGAATTTCATCAGGTTCAAGACGATGCCAGCCGTGAGTATCAGGGCACGGGGCTGGGATTGCCGATTTGCAGGCGGCTCATCGAGATGCATGGTGGCACTATCCAGGTAACGAGTGACTTGGGATATGGCTCGACCTTTACCTTCACCCTGCCGATTGCTTCTAGCGAAAGCGGCACCCCTCTACCGACCATTCCCCAGACGCCTGAGCCTTCCGCACCTGAACATCAGGGTCGTCTTATCATCGTGGTCGATGATGATTCCGATGCTCAGGCTATTTTCCGCCACCACCTCGGCGCGGCTGGCTGGACGGTACACAGTGTGATGGACAGCAATCAGGCGCTAGAAGCCATCCGTCGCATGCACCCCCACCTCGTGATCCTTGACATCATGATGCCCCACCTGGATGGCTGGCAGGTGTTACAGCAGTTGCGAACTGAGGCGGCGACGGCCCGAGTTCCTATTGTGGTTTGTTCCATCGTGGATGCGGCCCAAGAACACATGGGAGTGGTGCAGGGAGTCCAGAGTTGGCTCACCAAACCGATTGTGGGAGAGGAGCTCCTTCAGGAGGTGCAGAACCATGCCCGATTACCCGCCAGGGTGCTGGTGGTTGATGATGATCCTGATGCTCGCATGGTCGTGCGCTCGATTTTGGAGGGGGATGGCTGGGACGTGATAGAGGCGATTGATGGGGAGGAAGCCCTTCAGCTTCTCTCCGAGGAGCAGCCAGATCTGATGATTCTGGATCTGATGATGCCGAAAGTAGATGGATTTAAAGTTCTCGAACAGATGCAATTATCAAGGGCAGGCAGTGCTGTGCCAGTGATCGTTGTGACGGCTCGCGAGCTCTCTGGTCAGGAGGAGCGCTGGCTGGCCGAGCATACGCAGGGCTATTTCCAAAAGGGTGCGTTTCCTATCACAGATTTCCCACCAATGATTCGCGCTTTAGTTACATTGACGAAAGGGGAACGTAATGATTGATCCAAAGGAGGCGATTGTTCTGGTCGTAGAGGATAACGCCGATAACATGTTCATCACCATTGAGTTGCTGTACCGCAAAGTGGGCGTCCGATATGCGGATGGTGTCGCTACAGGCGTAGGGTTGTTGCGGTGGGTGAGTGAGAAGCCTGACTCTATTCCCCACCTGATTCTGCTTGATATACAGATTCCCGGTGAGGATGGACACAAGGTGCTACGGCGGGTTCGTGATCATCCCAAGCTGACAGCGACCAGGGTGGCGGCACTCACCTCAAATGTGATGCCCACCGATGTTGACAAGGCCCACCTGTCCGGATTCGACGGATTTATCGGAAAGCCGCTTGAGTTTACTCGTTTCCCGGACCAAATACGTCGACTTCTGAATGGTGAGGCCGTCTGGGAACCGAGTTAGCCGCGAGGACCGATGGGGATAGTTTTTCTATCGCCGTATGAGCCTGAAAAATACAAGCGCCCCACTCCGCGAGGGGGCGCTTGTGGCATGTGGTCTAGAGATCCTTAGCTTTCTTCGTCATCCCCACCCGAGATGAAGTATACCAGGTCCGCCACGCGGTTGGAGTAGCCCCACTCATTGTCGTACCAGGAGACCACCTTGACGAGGTTGCCCCCAATGACCTGCGTGGAGAGTCCGTCAATGGTGGAGGAGTTGGGGTTGCCGATGAAGTCACTGGACACCAGCGGCTCCTCGGAGTAGCTCAGCACCTCGCCCAACCAGGTTTCGCCCTCGGAGGCGGCACGGAGGGCGGCGTTGATCTCCTCCACCGTGGTGTGGCGGTCCAGCTCGGCCACCAGGTCCACGACGGAGACGGTGGGCACGGGCACGCGGAAGGCCATCCCATCAAACTTGCCTTCCAGCTCCGGGATGACGAGCGAGACGGCCTTGGCGGCACCCGTCGTCGTCGGGATGATATTGATCGCGGCGGAGCGGGCACGGCGCAGGTCCTTGTGCGCCAGGTCAAGGATGTTCTGGTCGTTGGTGTAGGCGTGGATCGTGGTCATCAAGGCGCGCCGCACGCCGAAGCGCTCGTTCAGCACGCGGGCGACCGGCGCCA
>JACCSL010000098.1 GCA_013812995.1 Ardenticatenales bacterium
CCTCCAGCAGGAACGCCTCGAACTCCGGGTCGGTCTTGTCGATCTCGTCGATCAGCAGCACAGGGCGCTGCTCGGCCAGGAGGGCGCGGAGCAGGGGGCGCGGCAGCAGGAAGTTCTCGGAGAAAAAGAGATCTTCTTGTTCGCTGATGCGGTCGAACGCCTCCCCCAGCGTGCTCGTGTCTGAAAGCAGGGCGCTCACACGGTCGCGCAGCACCTGCGTGTAGAGCATCTGCTTGGCATACTGCCACTCGTAGAGCGCCTTGGCCTCATCCAGCCCCTCGTAGCACTGGAGACGAATTAGCTCTGTCCCCATCGCCTCCGCGAGCGCCTTTGCCATCTCCGTCTTGCCCACACCCGCTGGTCCCTCGATCAGGAGCGGCTTGCCTAGTCGTTCCGCCAGGAAGACCACCGTTGCCACATCGTTATTTACCAGGTAGCGAGCCTTGCGGAGCGCGCCCTTGAGGTTATCAACCGAGTCAAACATTCTGCTTCCTTTCAGGTAGACATAAAACGCAGAGTATGAAATCTCATGCGTCAATAGGCGCTACACCTGTCTTGCAAGGCAGGAATTGTAGCCAGCCGCGCAATGGGGGACAAGAGGCTCAAGCGGCGGGTCACAGGGAAAGTTTGAATCTCTCTTGTCGCGCCATGATTCGCTCTGCTATAATCTGCCATCCACGCCGCACCAGCAGCAGGTGAGCGGCGTTTTGTTATGTAGGAGACAAGAATGCAGAACTTTATCAGAGGATGTCTCACCGCACTGGCAGTCGGCGTGATAGTGATTGTCTTTTTTGCTGTAGGCTTCCTTGGAAACGCCTATCGCTCAGGGGCGGTGACACCCGCCTATGCCACCCGCGCGGAGGGCCTCGATAGCATTGCCGCTCCCCCCGCCAACTTCGATGTCTTTTTTGAGACTCTAGGCCTGTTGAATCAGGACTTTTACGGGGATCTTCCTGAAGGGGAGGAGGTTCCGTACGCCGCCATCCGTGGCGTACTCTCGCAGCTCAACGACCCCAACACCATCTTTGTCGAGCCAGTGGCGCACGAGCGCGAGCAGGAGCAGTTTCAGGGGGAATTTGGTGGCATCGGCGCACAGGTGGAGTTGAACGAAGAGGGGCAGGTCGTGATCGTTGCTCCCATCGCGGATACCCCCGCCGACCGTGCCGACCTCCGCCCGAACGACATCATCCTGGAGGCGAACGAGACCGTGCTCACTGGAATGACTATCAATGAGGCGGTGGAGTTCATTCGTGGTCCCGTTGGCACAGAAGTGACCCTGCTTATCCAGCGACCGGACGAGGAGGAGAGTTTCTCCCTGACACTCGTGCGCGAGAAGATTCCCGACCCGACGGTGCACTCGACGATGGTGGAGGGCACCAACATCGGCTATATCCGCATGAGCTTCTTCAGTGCTCGTACCACGGAGGAGCTTCGCACCGCGCTGACCGACCTCAAGGCGGAGGGCGCGGAGAAATTCATTCTGGACCTACGCAACAATCCTGGCGGTCTGCTTGATTCCGCCATCGGCACCGCCTCGCTCTTTATCGGCGATGGCGTCATTGCCTACCAGCAGCGCAACGATGGCACCCGCCAGGCACTGGAGGCGCGGGGCGACCCCATCGCGCCCGACGAGCCGCTGTTGGTGCTCATCAATGAGGGCTCGGCCAGCGCCAGCGAGATTCTGGCTGGAGCCTTGCAGGCCGAGGGGCGGGCGACCCTGGTCGGGAGCAAGAGTTACGGGAAGGGCACCGTGCAGATACCCTTCACGTTAAGCGATGGCTCCAGCCTGCATGTCACCATCGCCCACTGGCTCACGCCGGATGGCATTGATCTGAGCAGCGAGGGGCTGACCCCGGAAGAAGCCATCGAGATCACCGAAGAGCAACAGGCAGCCGGTCAGGATCCTGTTTTTGAGCGGGCCATTGAACTGCTGAAGGAGACGAATTAATGAAAAGTGTGCAGATGCAATTGGCCCTCTTTCTGGGTACGATCCTTCTCCTTGGCGGAGCATTTGCGGGGGGCTGGGCCACCTTCGCCGTCCTCGAAGAGCTTCACATCAACGTTCCACTGCCGCTGCCGGGCGGGCGGAGCATCGAGACGAGTGCGCCGATTGTCGTAGAAACCCAGGAGGATACCGAACTGGCCCTCTTCTGGGAGGCGATGGATCTGCTGGACAAGAACTTCTACGCTCAAGAAGAGTTGCCC
>JACCSL010000099.1 GCA_013812995.1 Ardenticatenales bacterium
CCGCCACGCAGAGCCATAACTCCACCACAAATTCTAGCAGAACCAGTTACGTTTTACACACTACTTCGCATCCAACACAGCATCTCTACGCGGCTCGCTAGCGGTGGCGATCTCCGCCTCGGGCGGCGAGTCCGTTGTGCTCTCCGCGGCCAGCAGGCGCTCGGCCTCGGCCAGCCCGGCCTCGGTCAGCCCCCACTCTCCCTTGTCACTCTCCCGAACCAGCCCTTGCTCGCTGAGTACCCGCAGCGTGCGACGCACACCGCCACCGGGCCGTGCGGCCCGCAGCGTCCCAACCGGGTGCGCGTGATAGAGATCGCCATGCGCCGTTGCGAGCGTGTGCAGGTCGGTGAGCACCGCCGACACGCGAAGCTGCTGGCGGTTGCGCCGCTGCCGCCACCATTCCCAGAACAGCCCCCGGTTGGGGGCCAGGAGCATCGAGATCAGGACGATCACGCTGATGACCAGAACAATGACCGGCCCTGTGGAAAGCCCCGCCCCGCTGGAGCTGACCAGGGCTCCCACCACGCCAGCGATGACGCCGAAGAGCGCCGAGAGCGCCACCATGAAATCCAGCCGGTCCGTCCACTGACGGGCCGCTGCGGCCGGGGCCACGATCATCGCGCTCATCAGAACGACGCCCACGGTCTGGAGTCCGATGACGATGGCAAGGACGATGAGCGAGGTGAGGAGGGTGTCGATGAGTCGCATGGGAAAGCCGAGCGAGGCTCCGTAGGCGGGATCGAAGGAAAGCAGCTTGAATTCCTTCCAGAAGAGCAGCATAAGCAGCAGCGCGATGGCTCCCACCGCGCCCATCGTGATGACATCCTGGGACACGAGCGCCGCTGCCTTGCCAAAGAGGAACTTGTCCAGCCCCGCCTGCTGTGCGTTGCCTTGACGCTGCACATAGGTCAGGAGGAGCAGCCCGAAGCCGAAGAACACACTCAGGACAATACCGAGCGCCGCGTCCTCCTTGATTCGGGTATGCCGCACCACATTGGACACCAGCAGCGCCCCCAGCCAGCCCGAAATCAGCGCGCCGAACATCAGCGGCAAAAGCGCCTTGCTCCCAACGATCATGAAGGCCAGTACCACACCCGGAAGGGCGGCATGGCTCATCGCATCGCCCAGCAGCGCCTGCCGCCGGAGTACCGCGAAGCTCCCCAGCGTGCCACTCACGATGCCCAGCACCATTGCGCCGAGCGCAACAGTGCGCAGAGTATAGTCGGTGAAAATCAATGTCAGGTCCATAAACCGGCCTCGTTTCTTGCCATTACCGGACAGGTGCAGCCTGGAGCAGGGCAAAGCGGCCGCCGTAGGTGCGCCGCAGATTTTCCTCTGTGAAGACCTCCGCCACTGGACCCTCCGCAATCTTGCGAACGTTCAGCAGCATCACGCGGTCGAAGTACTCCGCGACCGTCTCCAGGTCGTGGTGAACCACCACCACCGTGCGCCCCCGCTCGCGCAGGGTACGCAGCACACTCATGATGGCGCGCTCCGTGGTGGCATCCACGCCCTGCAACGGCTCATCCATGAAGTAGATGTCCGCGTCCTGCACGAGCGCCCGTGCCAGGAAGACGCGCTGCTGCTGCCCGCCAGAGAGCTGCGAGATCTGGCGCTGGGCGAACTCCTCCATGCCCACATCGCCCAGCGCCTGGCGTGCCTCGGCCTGCTCGCCGCGACCGGGGCGGCGGAACCAGCCCAGCCGCCCATAGGTGCCCATCATCACCACGTCCAGCGCATTCGTCGGGAAATCCCAATCCACGCTGCCGCGCTGGGGCACGTAGCCCACGCGCCGCCGCTGCTCCTGGATGGTACCACCAAAGATAGATACCTCGCCGGCGGCGGGCTCGATGAGGCCAAGAATCGTTTTAATCAGAGTCGATTTGCCCGCCCCGTTGGGTCCGACAATCGCCATGAGCGTCGCTGGGGGCACATCTAGGTCGATGTCCCACAGCACGGGCTCCTCGCGGTAGGCCACCGTCAGATCCCGGACGGCGACGGGTAGGGTTGAGGATGAAGGGTTGCTCATCGGTATTCCTCTCACTTGAGTGCGTCTACGATTGTGTCGATGTTGAAGCGAATCATACCCTCATAGGTGCCCTCGGGGGTACCCTCGTTGCCCATCGCGTCGGTGTACAAAGGCCCGGCAATGGTCACCTCGTGGCCCCGTGCCTTCGCGCCCTCCTGCACCGCCTTGATGATGTCGGGCGAGATCGTGCTCTCGGCGAAGAGCGCAGGCACATTTCGTTCCACCAACACGTCAATGGTGCTGCGAATATCCTCTACGCTGGCCTCGGTCTCGGTGCTGATACCCTGCGGGGCGAACACATCGAACTCATAACCCTTCGAGAAGTAATTAAAGGCATCGTGGGCCGTCACCAACATGCGCCGCTCCGCTGGCAACTCCTGGACCCGCTGCTGCACATAGCTTTCCAACGCCTGAAGCCGTGTGCGGTATTCCTCTGCATTGGCGCGGTACTGCTCGGCATGATCCGGGTCGAGCTCGATGAGCGCGTCTCGAACGGGGTCAATGGTATGCAGCCACATTTTCACATCCATCCAGACGTGCGGATCATGAAAGCCTGCGAACTCCGGCGGCGCGAGAAGCTCCTCCTCTGGCACTCCCTCGGCAATGGCAACGGTGGGCTTGCCCGTCTGGTCCATCTGGGCCAACACATCCGTCAGACGCGCCTCCAGGTGAAGGCCGTTGTAGAAGATGATATCTGCCCCGGCAAGGCGCTGGACATCGCCCTCGCTGGCCTTGTAGAGGTGGGGATCGACGCCCGCCTGCATGAGCTGGCTGATCTCGACCCGCTCGCCGCCCACATTGTGAACCACATCTCCCACCATGCCGGTCGTCACAACGGCGCGGATGGGGCGATCGCTGATTGCCTCTGTCGAGCCGCTGGACGACCCGCTACAGGCGGAAAGGAACAAGCTGAGCAGCAAGGGTAGTACTTTTCGGATCATGAAGCACTCCTGGAAAATTTCGTCTCTGTTAGGTTAATTTTTAGGATAGACAAAATTTAGATCGTTCTAAAAATAATCTGTTTCCTTGCCCTTGTCAATATCTGTTTGCGGAGACTTTTGTCTCTATCAGCAAATCAATTGCCGAAGCCATTGAACATCAGTAATATCCCTTTCTATCTAATCACGATGGTAGTCAGGATGGAGACGACGTGGATATCAACCAGAACAGTCAGATCAACTGGCTAGACGAGGAACTCCGCCGCGCTAAGGCGACAGTGACCGAAGTGCGCCAGAGGGTAGAGGGGCAGACACTTGAGATCATCGATCAGTCCAAGCGGATTCAGGAGCTAGAGGGGCGACTGGCAAGCACCCAGGCCAAACTGGGCCGCTTCAATGTGCTGGAGCAGACCATCCAGCAGGTGAAGGATGAGCTGGTGCACATGGTGCGCGAGCAGGAAGAGGAGGTTGTCCGCCACCAGCGCGAGCTTTCCAAGAGTCGCCAGCTGGAGCAGGAGAGCACTGCCCGCGCCCTGAACGAGCTTCGCCGCAGCCTGGAGAGCATCCCGCCCCTTCAGGAACGCTTTACCATTCTCAAGGCGGAAGACCAGAGGTTGGGCGAGGTCGTCCAGAATCTTCAGACACGTATCACCGCGCACGAGCGACAGACGAGCCAGCTGCCGGAGCGGCTCACCTACATTGAGGGGCAGCGTGCGCAGGATATGAAGGCCGTGACGCAGATTCAGGCTGAGGTAGTCGAGCTGCTGCGCCGCACGGAAAACATTGCCAGCAAGCATGACCTGGTGGATGACATTGCGCGCAAGACGGAGCAGCGGGTAAACGCCCTCTCCTCGTTGCGCGAAGAATTGACCAAGCGCCAGGCACAGGTAATGGAAGACATCCGGCTCAGAGAGGTGCTCCGCGACCAGCAGATGCAGGAATGGCAGAAGGTTCTGGGGCACTTCGAGGAGGAGATGGGCAAGCACCGCAAGGCATTGGAGCGTTTCGGACGCCAGCAGGATGAGGTGCAGCAGTATCTCGTCGGTATGGAAGAGTACAAGCAGGTGCTCAACCGCGAGCAGCAGCAGGTCACGCAGGTGCAGCGCCTCTCCGAGGAGCGGCAGCGACGGGAGCTCGAAGAATGGGTCGCCGCGAACGAGCAGCGGTGGACCAAGTCGCGGCTGGAGCAAGAGGCGCAGTGGAACCAGCATCACACCCGCACCGAGGAAGTCAATAGCCGCCTGAAGCAGCTGGATGGCTGGCGCGTGGAAGATGTGGAGCGGGTCCAGCGGATCAACAAGGAGTTGATTCTTATCAAGGAAGAGTACCGCGCCAAGCTGCGCGAGCTGTGGGCGGTGTGGGAGAAGGCAGCTATTTTCCAGCTGGACAGTGTCCGCCGCTGGTACGACGAGATTACTGGGACGGTCCAGGAGAAGATCGGCGATAGGTAGGCAATCATGAGAGTCATCGGCACAGCAGGGCATGTGGATCATGGCAAATCGACGCTCGTCAAGGCCCTGACAGGGATCGACCCGGATCGCCTGAAAGAGGAAAAGGAGCGTGAGATGACCATCGACCTCGGCTTTGCCTGGCTCACGCTGCCGGATGGCGAGGTCGTCAGCATCGTCGATGTGCCCGGCCACGAAGATTTCATCCGCAACATGCTGGCGGGCGTCGGGGGCATTGATCTGGCACTGCTGGTTATTGCGGCGGATGAATCCATCATGCCCCAGACGCGCGAGCACCTGAATATCCTGGACCTGCTTCAGGTGCCACGCGGAATTGTCGCGCTCACTAAGATCGACCTGGTGAGCGAGCCGGAGTGGCTGGAACTCGTGGAGATGGAAGTCGCCGAGGTGCTTCAGGGGACACGGCTGGAAGGCGCGCCGCTGGTGCCTCTCTCCGCGCGACATGGGCAGGGGCTTGACCGCCTGTTGGCCACGCTCGCGCTTGCGCTTCAGGAAACGTCACCCCGCACCGACCTGGGACGCCCCCGCCTCTCGGTGGATCGCGTTTTCTCCATCGCAGGCTTTGGAACGGTGGTGACGGGCACGCTTCTGGATGGCACGCTACGCGTCGGCGATGAGGTCGTGCTGCTGCCACGCGGCAGGACAGGGCGGGTGCGCGGCCTGCAAACCCACCACGAGAAGGTGGAAGAGGCTGGCCCCGGACGCCGCCTCGCCGTGAACCTCAGCGGGCTGGAAACCGACGATATTCGGCGGGGCGATCTCCTCGCGCATCCCGGCGACTACCACGCCACGCGCCTCGTTGATGTGATGCTGCGCCTCCTGCCGGATGTCGAGCGCCCCATCCGCCACAATCAGGAGATCGACTTCTTCAGCGGGGCGGCGCAGCAGATCGGCCATGTACGCCTCATCGGCAGGTCAGAGCTATTGCCAGGGGAGGAGGGATTCGCGCAGATTCACCTCGTGGAGCCGCTGGCGCTCGCCCGTGGCGACCGCTACATCCTGCGCCAATCCTCGCCCTCCAAAACGCTGGGCGGTGGGCGCGTCTTGGATGCGCTCCCCCGGAGCCGCTGGCGGCGTTCCCGCCCGGAGAGCGTAGCACGCTTTCGCCTGCTCGCGGAGGGCTCCCCCAGCGACCTGCTGGTGCAGAAGCTCGTTGCCCTGGAGCCCACCGACGAGCGTACCCTGCTGGCGGCGCTGCCTCTCCCCGCCGATGTGGCGCGGACGGCCCTCGCGGAGACGCTGGAGGCCCATCAGGTGCGTCGCCTGGAAGAGGGGACATTGCTCAGCGCGGAGGGATGGACGCGGCGCGAGGAGCAGCTGCATCGTGCCCTGGCCCAGTACCACAAGAGCTTTCCCCTGCGCCTCGGTCTCCCGCGCGAGGAGGTCGCCAGCCGGCTGGCGCTCAAGCCCAAGGCGGCGGCGGCCTTTCTCCAGGCACTGACCGAGGCGGGACGGGTGCGTGCCGGGGCAGAGTGGGTGGCCCTGGCAGACTTTGCAATTACCCTGAACCTGACCCAACAGCAGCAGCTTGCACAACTCCTCGACAAGTTCGCAGCGGCCCCCTTCACCCCGCCCAACCCTGGCGAGACGATGGAGCTGATCGGGGAAGAGTTGATGAATTACCTCATCGCTCGGGGCGAGCTGGTGCGCATCAGCCACGAGGTGCTGCTGGGGCGGGCCGCGTACGAAGCGATGGTGCAGGGTGTACGGGCGCTTGGGGCCGAGCAGGGCGATATTACCGCTGCCGATCTGCGCGACCGCTTTCAGACCTCGCGCAAGTACGCCATTGCTCTGCTGGAGCATCTGGATACCCTCAAGGTGACCCGGCGGGTGGGCGACAAACGTATTCTGCGGTAGCCCGTGCCTTTTTGAGGTTCCTTCATTCCTGGTTTGGAGCGCGTCGATGGACGACATTTCGGTTTATTTACCTATGGACCGCCGCCAGGCACTGGTGCGGAACGAGACGCTCGCTCAGCAGACAACGGGCACGGTCCTCTTCGCTGCCATCTCCAACCTGACCCCTCTCACCAATGCGCTCATGGAGGAATATGGGGAGAAACGCGGCCCTGAAGAGCTGGCCCGGCAACTGGATTATGTCTACGACATCCTGATTGCCCAGGTCAATCGCTATCGCGGGAGCGTCATCAACTTCGCCCATGATTCGCTGACCTGCTGGTTTGACAAGGATGATGGGCGACGGGCGACAGCGGCGGGCCTGCTCATGCAGCAGGAGATGGGAAAGTTTGCGGCCCTGCAATCCATGTCGGGGAGCCGGACCACCCTTGCCATGCGCGTTGGCATCACCCACGGGCCGGTACAGCGCTTTGTCGTCGGGAACCCGGCGATCCAGCGGCTGGATCTGTTCGTGGGTGACCCTCTGGCACGCATGGTCACGGCGGAGCAGCAGGCCCGCCGGGGCGAGGTCGTGGTGGACGAGCGGAGCGCGCAGGCCCTCGGCGATGCCATCGAGATCACCGAGGTGCGGCCTGGCAGCCTCGCTCTCGTCGAGAGACTCCGCCGCCCGATTCCCCCACCCACCCCCTGGCCTCCCATCCGTGCGACCAGCCTCAGCCTCGATCAGCTACAGCCCTGGTTGCCACCCTTCGTCTACAAACGCTTTCAGGCGGGCCAAGGGGAATTTCCCAGCGAGATGCGCTCAGTGGTAGCACTCCTCCTGAGCTTTAGCGGCCTCGACTACCAACAGGAGGGGGAGATCAGCCACAAGCTGGATCGATACATCCGCTGGGTACAGGAAACGATGGCGCGCTACGAGGGAACCCTGCTGGATGCCACGCTCATGGATAAGGGGGGCTATCTCTATGCTATTTTCGGCATCCCTGTCGCCCACGAGGATGACTCAACCCGCGCCGCCCTGGCGGCCTGGGCACTGCGCAGCCCCCCGGAAGAGCTTAACTACATCACGGGGGTACGCATCGGCCTCAGCCAGGGCAGGCTGCGCGCCGGAGCCTACGGCGGGCAGATTCGCCGCACCTACAACGTCCTCGGTGAGGAGGTCAACCTGGCCGCCCGGCTGATGCAGTACGCCGCCCCCGGTCAGGTGCTGGCGACCGGGCGAATCCAGGCAGCCACCGCGCACCGCATTCGCTGGCACGAGTTACCGGGAATGCGCGTACGGGGCCACCTGGAGCCGATCCAGCTCTTTTATATGCGCGGCGTGAGTAGCCGCCAGACCCTCAAGCTGCTTGAACCCAGCTATGACCTGCCAATGGTGGGTCGAGAGAGCGAACTGGCAAAAATCGAGGCGAAATTCTCTCTAGCCCTGCTGGGCGAGGGGCAAATCGTGGGAATCACCGCTGAGGCAGGCATGGGCAAGTCGCGCCTGCTGGCGGAGGTACTGCGCATGGCGCGGGCACGCAGCGTGGTAGCCTATGGCGGCGAGTGCCATGTTCACGGCAGCAATACGCCCTATCTCGTCTGGCAACCCATCTGGCGCACCTTCTTTGGCCTAGACGAAACCTGGTCACCGGAGGCCCAGCGCCATGCCCTGGAGCGCGAACTTAACCGGATTGCACCCCAGTTCCTCCCGCGCCTCCCCCTGCTGGACCAGGCGCTCCCGCTCCCCATTCCGGAAAATGACCTTACCCGCTCCATGGATGCCCATCTGCGCAAGCTCTCACGCGAATCCCTGCTGGTCGAGTGTCTCAAAATACGAGCGACCAACACCCCGATGATGCTCGTGCTAGAGGATCTGCACTGGGTAGATCCGCTCTCCCGAGATCTGTTAGAGGCGGCATGTCGAGCCATCAGCACCCTTCCGGTGCTCATCGTGCTGGCCTATCGTCCCTCGGACATCGACCTGCTCCAGAGTATCCGCGTCGCGACCCTGCCGCATTTCAGCGAGATTCGCCTGCAAGAGTTCAACACCCAGGAAGCCGGGCGACTCATCGCGCTCAAGCTCACCCAGGTGGGCAAGGAGATCGGAAGCTCCCCCACCAACCCGAATTCTCTCACCAGCTTTATCGCGATGGTCAAGAAGCTGGCACAGCAGGCGCAGGGGAATCCCTTCTACATTGAGGAGTTGCTGAATTTCCTGCGTGACCGGGGCCTGGACCCTCGCGAGAGTGCGAGCTGGCAGGAGATCACCTTTCCTGATACGCTCCACGGTCTCATCTTGAGCCGCTTCGATCAACTTAACGATCTACAGAAGAAAATTCTGGGGGCCGCAAGTGTCATCGGCCGGCTCTTCCGGCTCTCCTGGCTGCTGGGCTACTGCCCCTGGCTGGGCGACCCGGCGCAGGTCCAGGCAGAGCTAGAGACCATGAATCGGCTGGATCTGACGCCTATGGAGGCCCCGGCGGAGAGAACCTACCTGTTCAAGCACATTGTCACGCAGGAGGTGGCCTACAACAGCCTCGACGAGGCCACCCGGCGGGCCCTGCACGAGCATCTGGCGCGCTACCTAGAGGCGCAGATGGCGGCGGGAACATTGCGCGATCTCCCCATCAGCCTGCTGACCTACCACTACGAGCGCAGCGAAAATCTGGAGAAGAAACGCGAGTACCTGCGCCGCGCGGGCGATGCGGCCCAGGTCGCCTACGCCAACCAGACGGCCATCGACTATTACCAGAGGTTGTTGGCACTGCTGGGCGAGCAGGAGCCGCATCGCGGGGAGATTCTGCTCCTGTACGGCACCGTTCTGGAGCGGGTGGGGCGCTGGCAGGAGGCGCAACGAGGGTACCTGGAGGCCCTGGCGCTGGCCGAGCAGCGCAGGAGCCTCCATGATCAGGCGCGATGTCAACTGGCCCTGGGCTCCGTGCTGGAAAAGGTCGCGCATTTCGACGAGGCGATTGCATGGCTGGAAAAAGCCCGTAATTCTTATGAGCGCCAGGCAGCGTGGGGTGGGGTCGGGCAGAGCCTCACGCTGCTGGGCGAGGTTCTGCAGCGCCAGGGCGCGTACGAGCAGGCCCAGCAGCAATTGGAGGGTGGGCTGGCGCTGGCAAGGAAGGCCAAGGCTCAGAGCACAGTCATCTCTGCCCTGTACATGCTCGGGGTGGTGGCGCTGAACCGGGGCGACCGCGAGAGCGCGCAGAACTACCTGGAGCAGAGTCTGGCGCTCTCGCGGAAGGAAGGGGACCCACAGGTCAAAGCGCGCGCGCTCAGCTTCCTGGGCGCGGTGGTGCTCAACGAGCAGCAGCCCGCGCTCGCCCGGCAGTACCTGGAGGAAGCCCTGGCACTGCACCGCGAGAGCGGGGACCGGCGCGGGATTGCCAATGCGCAGGGGAACCTGGGCTATCTGCTCTACGCCCAGGAGGAGCTGGCGCTGGCCCGACGCCACCTCGAAGATTGTCTTCGCATCAGCCAGGAGCTTGGCGACAAGCTGTACCTCGCCTACATGTTCGTGGCGCTGGCCGCCATCGCCATTCAGGAGCAGCCCACCGCCACCAGCCGCGCGCGGCGCGCCACGCGCCTGGCGGGCGTCGTCGCCACGCTGCTGGCGATGACCGGCGCGGTGCTGGAACCCTATGAGCAGGGCATCTACGAGCGCACACTCAACGCGGCGCGTGCCCTGCTGGGCGAGGCTGAGTTCGACAACGCCCTGGCCGACGGCGCAGCCCTCACGCTGGAAGAGGCCGTCGCCTACGCGCTCGACGCAGGGTAGCTTCAGATACTCATCAAATGCTTTCAATTAATCTGACAATTTCAGAAATCTCCTGGGTGCGTGTGAGATAATCCTGGTAGCCTAACAAAGCTTCATTTATGAGTTCATCGTACAAGACATAACGGGCGTTACACACTTTAAGCAGTTCGGCGTGCTGTCTAAGGTTAGACTCGGGAGTAGGATGGTAGCCAAGGATGCATATTATTTCGATTAGGTGAGGCGCGCTCGGGTGGTGAGTATTTAGGCACTTCGTCAGTGCGCCTTGGTACTTCATGACCTGGTCTACGAGTTCACTTATCCCAACCCTACGATTGTATTTCTTCAACTCAATGACGATGTGCTTGTTAGCCGCTGTTCTGTAACGGATATCGAGTCGCCCTCGTCTCTCGTCCTCGGTCAATCCCGCTGCTACCACATCGAACTCCCTGCCAAGGGACTCCTCCATCCTAGCATCAACAGTCGCTCGCTCCCAAGAGGGGCTCAATAGCCATAGATGATCGAATAGATATTCCTGCAAGACTCTCTCTTTAATCTCTGCATCGCGATTCAGCAACTGATCGAAATGTTTTAGAATCTCCAACCTGCCCTTAGCAATTTGGTGGTAGTGCACGGCCTCTATGTCATCTATCCCATGAAATAATTCAGTCAACATCGCAAAGTCTTTTTCTGTTTCCAAGCTTTCCAGGAAGCCTAGGGTATCTGTCAGCGCCAGCTTCTCGAAAGCCAACAGAGTATGCTTGTACAGTTGACGTTTAGCCTCCTCATCCACCCCTTTCAAAGATTCAATCTTCCCAAAAAGTCCTTGAGCATACTTTTTACGGCCAGTAGTTAGCCTTCCATACCACTGTTTAATCGCAGGATTTTGCAGTGCCTTGTCGGTACCAGCACTTGTTCTATAGTTGCCCCAATCCGCCTGGACTTGTTTTAGAACCCGCTGTACAAATTCACGAAGTTCGGTATATCGGCTATCGTCTTCTTTGACGCTTTGCCTGTTGCTGGTGACTATATCTTCGTACTCGTCCAGATCCATGAAGTCGGCGTCTATCTCACCAATGAGATACTTTGAGAAAAGTCCTCCCTCTTTGAAGTCGCTCAACATGTCTTCTTGAATGAGCTTACCGCGAGCGAAGATTATGATGTTGTTGTTCGTCTCATCTATAGCCTGCTGATTTACGGCAGTCGCGACCCATCCTTTGACGGTATATCCCTTGGTTTCATTTACGACGTTGCTGAGGGAAATTACGCGTTTAGCGTTCTTACACTTCAAAGCAACATCAGCACTCTCTGCTCCGAAATACCATAGCATCTCGACATGGTCGAAGAAATCCCGATCCTTGACTGTGATTTCTACCCCATTGAGGAAGACTCGGAACTCTTTTCCGCCTAAAACGCTGAAACGACGCGCCAATCGTTTTCGAAGGTACGTTTCGGCGACCATCACGGGTTTTCTGAGGTCTGTAAGGGTGATCTTCGTACCCCTCGTGATCAATATCGCTGGAGGGTCAATGGGAATAGGATGATAGGTACCTTCCCCACCCCGGATCTTCTGCTTAATGTCGTACAGGTTCATCAGTAGACCACTGGCTTCGCCATTTTTCACGCTCTGTACTTCCACGAAGTTAGCAATGGAGAAGACCGACAATTTACCGATTCCTTTTCTACCCATTGGTAAGCGCCCTTTCGGAGTTTTTGGTGGCTCCTTCTCACGCTTCTGATAGCCAACACAGAGATATTTCTCGTTTATGTCGCTTGCGGTCATTCCATGACCGTCGTCTTGGACGACGATCTCCCCTTTATGCGAGTCGATGGTAATATCGACCCGCGATGCATCTGCATCCCAGGCATTAGCCACAACCTCTGAGAGAATGGCCGGTACGTTGCTATACAACCCTATCCCTAAATGATTCAATACATTCAGGCTGATCGTCAGGGCGTACTTGGGTTTGGGATCCTGCTGTTCCTCCTGCTCGTATATCATTAGCCTCTCCAAGATGATGTGCCAAGTGACGCTCAATACTCCTGGCAATAACTCTAGCTAGTTGAACAGGTACCGCGTTCCCTATGTAACGTCCCAACGTCTTGAAGTAGTAGCGATATCCGGGGCCAACAAATCCATAAGTCGAGGGAAAGGTTTGCAAGAGCGCAGCCTCACGCAGAGAGATGGCTCGGTCCTGCTCGGGATGGCCGAAGCGCCCACTTCCGAATCCGTAGCATTGGGTCGTCATAGTCGGTGCAGGTCTGTCCCATTCCATGCGTCCATACACGCTACGATAGGTTTTCCCGCTCTCTTTCATATGACACTCAGCTCTCAGATCCTCATCCCAATCCTCCCACGTACCACCCGGAAGAGAAGCTTGGATTCTGCGCAAGTTCAATTCTGACAGGCTCGCTGCTCGGTGCAGTGGGTCGGTTACGCTGGTTCCCCCAGCGTCTAGGCATTCAAGATCTCCGATGGCAGATCTCACAGTCGGATACTCATCGGGAGTATGAGTCCGTTGCAACAGTTCGATAGCTCCGTGCCTTGAGGCAAACAGGACAAGCCTCGTCCGACTCTGAGGAATGCCATAATCTGGACAGTACACACTCTTGTACTCTGTAACGTGGTAGCCTGCGCTTTGCAGCTTGCCAACGAAAGAGCTATAGGCACGCCCTTTCTGGAAGGTGGCGAGTTCTGGTACGTTCTCCATTGAGACCACGTCAGGAAGTACTTGGCAAATCAACTCAGCGAATTGGGGCAGCAGCCTCCATCTATCTTTCGTGCCCCTCCCCTTCTTATTATAAGGAGAAAAAGGTTGGCATGGGGCACAACCAACCAGTATCTTGATGTGTCCTTGGGGGTAAAAAGCAATAATCGCTTGCTGTCTCACATCTTCGATGCGTTGAGAGATAAACTGTGCCCCAGGATTGTTCGTCTCGTAGGCATAGCGGCATGAGTCGTCAGCATCAATACCCGCCACGACTTGGAATCCTTCTAAACTGAATCCGTGCGTTAAGCCACCTATGCCACAAAATAAATCCACTACTGAGCAGTTCTCCACGTACCCTCCCACTCGTTCTATAAACCTTTGGTAAATGTTGTCTCTAGCAGCCAAGAAGCATATCTGTCATTCTCCACATGATGACAAGTGCTTCCTAACCTCCGAGTAAAGAGTGGCTTTTCGTTACCATAATAATAAAGCGGTGGCAGGAGAAAAACAAAAGTTGGGCTTGCAAAACTCAGCGCACGGTGACGACGATGGCAATCTCGTCCCCGTCGGGGGCGGGGCGCAGGGTGAGGTGCAGGGTGTAGCGGCCCGGCGAGAGCGTTGCTGGCACGCGGAAGGCGCGCCGCTCCACCATGACACGCCCCGGTTGCCAGTGCTGGGAGTTGAGGTCGCTACGTTTCAGAAGGACGAGCGCGCCCGCCGCATCCTCCATGCGGATCAGCAACTGGTAGCCGTCCGGTAGTTCCATTTCCGACGCCCAGCGTAGCTCCACCGCGAGCACCCCACCGCGCGCCAACAGGGGCGTGGCGCGGACCTCGCGTAGGTCAAGCACGGTATCGTCGCGGAAGGTCCATTGCTGCTCCAGGCGGAGCGGGACGCTGAGTGGCCCCTGCCAGTACTCTGCCAGCCGATAGCGCCCCGTGCTCGTTTCCCCCACGAAAAAGAGTGTTTCCTCCAGCAGCTCCTCCAGCGCGTCGACCTCCTGCTCGGTTTGTTCTGTCAGGAGATAGATCGGTGCGTCAGCCATCTGCGCCAGTTCCCTCGCATAGCTCAGCTCCTTCGCGGGGAAATCGTCGCTTGCCAGTGAAAATCCTAGGATGGGCAGCGGCGCTTTGACCTGGTTGAGCAGCGCCGGGGCCTTGTCCGGGGCCGCGTACCAGAGCTGGGCTCCCGGCGGCAGCTCTTCGGGCAGCGCCGTGAGTGTCTCGCGCAGCGTTGGGGACTCGAAGGCGCGCAGGTCCCCCAACAGCAGCCACAGCCCTGACATGAGAAGTAACGCCCCGACCGTTAGCACCAGCTCGCCCCCCTGCCGCCGCCAGCCCCATGTACCCGCGCCCACCCCCGCCAGGAGCATGCCCACGAGCAGCGCCAGCGGGCGGCGCGTGGCAGCGGCCAGGGTCAGCCAGATGGCCTCCGGGGTATCCACGTCCCAGGAAGCCCCGAACAGTGCCAGCAGAAATGCCACTCCTCCCATTGTTCCCACCAGTAGGGGCCGCCGTCTCCCACGGATGAGCGGCGTCGCCAGCGCCATGAAGAGGGGAAGCAGGGGCAGGAGAAGCGCGGTTCCGCCCTGCCAGTCCGCCAGGGCAAAAGGCACGCCAAAGCGTTGCCAGGTATACCATAAATAGAAAGCGACCACGATCATCAGGGGCAGCAGGAACAGAAAGAGGCGTAGCAGAACCCAGTCTTTGCCGAGCCAGTCCCGCCAGGCATGAAAGGGAACAAAGGCCACTCGTCGGCGGGGAGAGAGCGCGGCGTGATAGGCCCTCCAATGGTCGAAGATAAGCGTCAGCAGCGCCAACCCGAAGAGCGGAAATGTCAGGCTGGTGGCGGGGTTGGCGATCAGTGCCAATCCGAGCCAGCCCCCACAGGCGAGGAGCGATGGAAATGTATCCTCAGAGCGGTAGCGCAGCAGTTGATAGAGCGTTCCCACCAGCGCAAGGGAACTGGTGGTCACACTCCCAAAGTCTCTCGTGGCAGGAAGCAGCAGGCTCCCCATCGCCCAGAGCAGCGTGACCGCCAGCGCACTCTCGCGGCCGGCATTGGGAAAGAGGCTGCGCGCGCTGCGGTACAGCAAAAGGGCGGTCAGGGTATGGAGAAGTGGGGGCAGCAGCAGGGCCGTGTGCAGGGGACCGACATCGGCTCCCCAAAGCCCCAGCCAGAGCAGGGGCAAGGCGAGTAGGCTGGTGCCGGGGGGCTGACGGGCGTAGAGGAGATCGTCGGCCCCGTAGACACCCACGCTCTCCCCCAGCCAGCGCATCGCCTCGATATCCCAGCGCCCATACCGTGCCAGCGCGTCGCTGACGGCGTAGGTGGCGAGCGCGCCCTCACTGTCGGGGGCCGCGCTCCAGGTCAGCAGTGTGAGCGGGAAAAGAATCAGGAAAAGAGCAAAGGTCTCGCAGACAGTTGATCGCGAGGACACAGGGGGCTGGATTAGCCGCGCGGTTTCTGGAGCAGGATATAGCGGTGATGCGCCCAGACCATCTTGAGCTGCCAGGGAAGCGTGGCGCGCTCCAGAAAGGCGTATCCATCCATCTGCGCCTTGAGTTCCGGCTTGTCACCCGTGTAGTAAGCCATCGTGGACCACTCCCAGGAATCGCCCTCGAAGCGGGACTGGAATCGCTCGCCCAGCCCCAATCTCTTGAGTACCTCGCTGGCGGGCATCACCGTGTCGGGCCAGGGTGGTACATCAAGCACGCCCTGCTCCACCAGGGTCAAGCCGCGCTCCTCCAGAACCTTCCGCGCCACGCCCACGTTAGACCAGCGCTCATCCTGGATCCAATCGAAGAACTCACGCTCCAGCAGGTACTTGCGGAGCAGGTAGCCCACCTGCATCTTGTTCGGCATCGCCGTGAAGATCAGGTTCTTAGAGACACGCGCCATCTCCCGCAGCGTGGCAGCCGCGTCCGGCAGGTGCCAGAGTGCGGCCCAGTTCCACACGAGGTCGAACTGCTCCGCAGGGAAAGGCAGCCTTGAGGGGTCCGGGGTGCAGACGAAGGTCACACGGTCCAGCAGACCCAGCTCCCCCCAGAGGCGGCGCACCTCGCGCAGTCGCTCATCGTTCACATCCACCAGCGTGACATGCGCGCCAAGCTGGGCAAAACGCACCGAGTTGATGCCGCTGGCCCCCGCCATTCCATAGATCGGCGCTTCCAGAACGGTGCGGATATTGTGCTGCCGCATCCGCTCCTCAAGAAAATCATTCAGAATCAGCCGCTCGTAGACGAGCCCGAGCCCCTCGTTATAATCGCTCATCCAGCGACGCCAGGCGTTATCGTAATCGATCATGGTCATGTTGTACTCTACTTTGCGAAAATAAAACGTAAAACGTAAAACGTAATATCTTCTTCAAGACATCGTTTTTACGTTTTACGTTTCTGGTTCTGATGGAATTTGTGGTTGAGGGGTGGCTCTGCGTGGCTCGCATAGCACGCTTCCCGATCTTCCATACCACAAATTCCGTCAGAAGCAGTTACGTTTTAACTTCTGGTCAGCGGCGCAGATTATACCGAGAGGCGTTTATGGGGGCAAGGCTCCTTTGCCCTGCGCCGCGCCACACGCTACCATTTCAGCCAAAGGAAACGCAAGGAAAACGTCTATGGCAGAGCAGAGCAAGAAGAAAAAGGGAATGCCCAGAGGCATGTACATCGGGAGCGCGTGGATTGGCTTCGCTATCTTTATGTTTCTCTGCTGGATTCTCGCGTTTATGAATGTGAATAGCTATGTAAAACAGGGCGTCGGCGATGTTGCTAACTTCATGACGATCCTCATCCTGATACCTATCTTTGGTTTCATGTTTCCGATGTTGATCGGGCTGCGCACCCTGCGCCGTGCGGGGCGGCAGGCCAGAGAAGAAGCCGCCAGAGAGTCAAGCACCCAGGTGTGAGCTTTGTCAACCCCAGGGCACGGCGTGTGCTGAGGAGCTGAGGTATCCTACGCTGAAGAAGAGCAAACCTTGTAAGGGAGCAATAAAACGTAATGCGTAAAACGTAAATGGCATCTACAGAAGAAATTACGTTTTGCGTTTTATTAGAGGAGTTCCGCTTGTACAGTTCCAACGTTGCTGATCAACCGTTGACGGTCCAGAAGGCCATTGATCTGATTGATCGCCTTCAAGAGAATGTGCAGCGCGCCGCCGTCGTCGAGGCCGGTGTCCTGCGGCTGATTCTGACGACCATTCTGGCACGGGGCCACCTGCTGCTGGAGGATGTGCCGGGCATCGGGAAGACGCTGACGGCCAAGGCACTGGCGCAGTCCCTCCATGCCAGCTTCAAGCGGATTCAATGCACGCCCGATCTGCTCCCCAGCGACATCACCGGCACCTCGATCTATAACCAGCGGGAGCAGCGCTTCGTCTTCGTCCCTGGTCCGCTCTTCGCGCAGTTTGTGCTGGTGGACGAGATCAACCGCGCCACGCCGCGCACGCAGTCAAGCCTGCTGGAGGCGATGGCCGAGCGGCAGGTCACGGTGGATGGGCAGACCCATCGCATGGAGGAGCCTTTCTTTCTGATTGCCACCCAGAACCCCGTGGAGAGCGCGGGCACCTTCCCGCTGCCAGAGGCGCAGCTGGATCGCTTTCTGATCTCGCTCAGCCTGGGCTACCCGCCCTTCGAGGACGAGGTCTCGATTCTGGAGCGCGAGGAGCACGGCGACCCGCTCGCCACGCTGGCGGCGGTGCTCACGCCCGAGGATGTGCTCGCCCTCCAGGCGCTCGTGAAGGCCGTTGGTGTGGTACGCCCCCTCAAGGAGTACATCGTGCGGGTGGTGACCGCCACCCGCGACCATCCCGATGTGCTGCTGGGCGTCAGCCCACGCGGGGGCGTGGCCCTCCAGCGTGCGGCCCAGGCGATGGCGCTGCTCAACCACCGCGATTTCGTCACCCCTGACGACATCAAGGCGGTGGCACGCGGTGTCCTGGTGCATCGGCTGATGACCCACGAGGAATCGCGGGAGATTGCGGTGCAGGTCATTGATACCGTGCTGAAATCCACGCCCGTCCCTGTCGGCTAGGAGGGACTCCATGCCAACCCGGCGCGCGTGGGCGATCCTAACCCTGGGGGTTTTTCTCTACTTTCTGGGGAATCAGACGCAGGTGGGCTGGCTCTACATTATGGCGGATGGGATTGCTGGCTTCTGGCTGGTTGCCCTCGTCTATGGCTGGGGAATGTTACGGCCACTCCATATCGCGCGCCGCCTGCTGCCGCCGGACGCCCCGCCCATTGTTGACCCACTCGTGGAGCCACCTACCTTCCACGAGGGCGACCCCATCCGCGTCACGTTATGCGTCGAGAACCGGGCCGCGCCGGGTGTCTTCCTGCTGCGTGGCGAGGAGCGCTGTCCCTTCGCGCCCCCGGAGGAGCAGGCGCAACCCTTCTTCATCCCCGTCCTGCTGCGAGGCCGCCAGGCCGTACTCCGCTACGATACGACCTGCGACCGGCGGGGACATTTCCATTTTCCGCCCCTCCACCTCACCTCGGATGGACCCTTTGGACTCTTTCTGCGGCGACGCACGCTGCCCGTACCCGGCGACTTGCTCATCTATCCTTACTATCACCGCCTCAAGCGACTGCGGCTGTTGGAAAGCAAGAAGCTCCCGGAGCGCCAGGCCCCGCGCATCGGGGCGGGCAGCGAGGCGATTGGGGTGCGCGAGTACCGCCCCGGCGATTCGCCCCGGCTGGTCCACTGGCGCAGCACGGCACGGACCGGGCGGCTGGTGGTCAAGGAGTTCGCGGACGAGGAGCAGCCCGCGCTGACCGTGGCGCTGGACCTGCACGCGGCCAGCAGCGTGGGGGAGGGCAAGCACGCCACCTTCGAGGTCGCGGTGCGCCTTGCGGCCACGCTGGGCTACTTTGCGACGCGCCGAGGCATTCCCTTCCATCTGGCGGGCCTGAGCCCCCGCTGGAGCCCGCCGCGCGCCGCGCTCAGTTGGTGGGGCGTGCTAAAC
>JACCSL010000109.1 GCA_013812995.1 Ardenticatenales bacterium
CCCTTCACCAGGCACTCCAACAGAGGAGCCAGGAAGAGGGGAGCACGCTCTTCATGACCCTTCTCGCGGCCTTTGGGGTGCTGCTTTATCGGTACAGCGGACAACGGGGACTCGTCGTAGGGACCCCGATTGCCAACCGCAACCAGGTCGAGATCGAGGGGCTGATCGGCTTCTTCGTCAACACGCTGGCCCTGCCCCTTGATCTGGCGGGCAACCCCTCGTTCCGACAACTTCTCGCCAGGGTTCGTGAGGAAACTCTTGGGGCCTATGCCCACCAGGAGCTGCCCTTCGAGAAACTGGTCGAGGTGCTGCAACCGGAGCGGGACTTGAGCCGCACGCCCCTTTTCCAGGTTATGTTCAGCTTTGAGAGTGCCCCCATCGCGCTGCCCCCCGCTTCCTCCGGGCTGACCGTGGAGCGACTGGAGGTAAGCAATGAGATTGCGGCCAAATTCGACTTCACCCTGAGCCTGGAGGAGGGCGAGCAGGGGTTGAGCGGGGCCTGGGCCTACAGCACAGACCTCTTCGAGGCCGCGACCATTGAGCGAATGCAGTCTCATTTCGAGCGGCTCCTGGCGTCTATCGCCGCCGACCTGGATCAGCCAATTTCTGCGCTCTCGCTCCTGGCGGAGGAAGAGCGCCACACGATCCTGGGTGTGTGGAACGAGAGCCACCAGCCGTACCCGCTCGACGAGAGCTTCCCGGCGCTCTTTGAAGCGCAGGTAGCTCGAACGCCGGAGGCGACTGCGCTCCGCTACGAGGGAGAGACGCTGAACTACCGTGACCTCAATGAGCGGATAAATCGACTGGCCCATCGCCTGCGCGAGGCTGGCGTGGGCCCCGAAGCCCTGGTCGCCCTCTGCCTGGAGCGCTCGGTGGAAATGGTGGTTGGGATACTGGCGCTCCTCAAGGCGGGCGGAGCCTACCTTCCCCTCGACCCCACTACCCCAACCGAGCGCCTTGCCTTCATGCTGGCCGATAGCCAAGCCCCGCTGCTCCTGACGCAGCGCTCGCTCGCCGCGCAGTTGCCGCCCTATGAGGGCAAGGTGCTCCACTTAGATGACGAGCAGGAAGCCCTCCTCCACTACCCTGCCGAGAATCCTGCCTCTCTGGTGAGACCCGAGCACCTTGCCTATGTTATCTATACCTCCGGCTCGACGGGTCGCCCTAAGGGCACCCTTATCAATCACCGCTCTCTCACCAACTACCTCTGTTGGGTCACTCAGACGCTCCTGAGCGAGCAGGTGCAGCACCTTCCGGCCACAACGCGCGTGACCTTTGACGCCAGCCTCAAGCAACTCCTCGCGCCGCTCCTGACCGGGCGTGCGGTGTGGCTCCTGGGCGAGGAGATCGTCACCCAACCTGATAGACTGCTAGACCTGCTGAAGAGCCAGCCCAACACAGCCATCAATTGTGTTCCGTTGCTCTGGCAGGCCATCCTTGAGGAGTTTGAGCATTCCTCGGACATGGCAACGCCTCCGATCAGCCACCTCTTTCTGGGTGGGGAGGCCGCGAGCCCAGAGTTGCTCCGGCGGACGTTTGCGCGCCTGCCAAGGATCTCCGTCTGGAATCTCTACGGTCCCAGCGAGGCGACGGCCAACGCAAGTGCTGCCCGCCTCCAGCCCGGCGACCCTCTGACCATTGGGCACCCCATCGCCAACACGCAGCTCTACCTGCTGGATGCAGACCTCCAGCCTGTCCCGGTTGGGGTTCCCGGTGAGTTGTACATCGGTGGAGAAGGGCTGGCGCGTGGCTACCTGAATCAGCCAGGGCTGACCGCTGAACGCTTTGTGCCTCACCCCTTTGCCACGGAAGCGGGGTTGCGCCTCTATCGCACAGGAGACCTGGGCCGCTACCTGCCGGATGGCTCCATCGAGTTCATGGGGCGGCGGGACTATCAGATCAAAGTCCGGGGCTTCCGCGTCGAGTTGGGAGAGATCGAGGCAGTGCTGCATGAGCATCCTGCCATCGCCCAGGCGATTGTCACGGCGCAAGAAGCAGGCGCGGCGGGGGCGGATAAGCGGCTGGTGGCCTACATCGTTCCCCAGGCCGGGCAGGAAGAGATCAATCTTGCCCTGCCTGCCTTCCTGCGTGAGAAACTGCCAGAATACATGATTCCGGCGCACATCGTCCTGCTAGAAAACCTTCCTCTCACCGCCACCGGCAAGCTGGACCGTAAGGCACTCCCTGTGCTGACGTGGCAGCCGACAGCAGGGCGCTTCACGGCACCCCGCACGCCGACGGAAGAGAGTCTGGCGGAGATATGGGCCGAGGTTTTGGCTCTGGAGCGCGTCGGGGTGGAAGAGAGTTTCTTTGCGTTGGGCGGTCACTCCTTGCTGGCAACCCGCTGTATGTCGCGCATTCGCCAGCGCTTTGAGATGGACCTTCCCTTGCGCATCCTGTTCGAGTATCCGACGATAGCGGCGTTGGGACCGGAGATTGACCGCCTGCGACAGGCAGCGCAGGGCTTGGCCGCGCCGCCGATGATTCCCATTGAGCGCGGGGCGGATCTGCCACTCTCCTTCGCCCAACAGCGCCTCTGGTTCCTGGAGCAACTGGAGCAGGGTTCAGTCTACCACGTTCCCATGCTCTTCCGGCTGAATGGTCACCTGGACCGCCGCTTGTTAGGGCGGAGTTTCAATGAGATCATTCGTCGTCACGAGGTGCTACGCAGCTCACTCGTGACTCGCCAGGGGCAACCCGTGCAGCGCATTGAACCTGCGTTGACGCTCCCCCTGCCCCTACTGGACCTGCGCGCGCTGCCTGCCAGCGAACGCGAGGCTTATGCCCGCGCCCACGCAACTGAGGAGATCAATCGACCCTTTGACCTAGCGAGACCGCCCCTCCTGCGCGCGCTTCTCATTCAGTTCGGGGATGAGGAGCACCTCGTCGTACTGACGATGCATCACATTGTCTCCGATGCCTGGTCCACCGAGATTCTGCTCCGAGAGGTGGCGCTGCTCTACGAGGCCTATCGCGCGGGGCAGCCCTCGCCCCTCCCGGAGCTTCCCATCCAGTACGCAGATTTCGCGGCCTGGCAGCAACAATGGCTCCAGGGCGAGACCCTGGAAGCACAGCTTGCCTACTGGCGGGAACAGTTGCGGGGTGTGCCTACCACTCTGGAGTTGCCC
>JACCSL010000128.1 GCA_013812995.1 Ardenticatenales bacterium
CCCCCCCCACCACGCCGAGCCATGACTCCACCACATATTCCAGCAGAACCAGAAACGTAAAACGTAATTCAGGTATCTATGTCGTGTCGTTTTACGTTTTACGCATTACGTTTTACGTTTTTTAATCCGCTGCTGCGGCGCGCTGACCGCTGATCGCTAAAATCTGCTCGCTGAACTCATCCTGCTCACGGTATTGCAGGTCGTAGATCTTGGCGTACTCGCCGCCGCGTGCCAGCAGCTCGGTGTGCGTGCCCTCCTCGGCGACGCGCCCCTCCTTGAGTACCACGATGCGGTCTGCGTGCTTGATGGTGCTGAGCCGCTGGGCGATAATCAGACTCGTTCGTCCCTCCATGACTTGCTCCATTGCCTGCTGAATCTCATGCTCCGTCTCGGTGTCCACCGCACTGGTGGCCTCGTCCAGAATCAAGATGCGCGGATTCATCAGGATGGCACGGGCCAGGGCGAGGCGCTGCTTCTGCCCGCCCGAGAGCCCAATGCCCCGCTCCCCAACCACAGCGTCGTAGCCCTTGTCCAGCTCAGAGACGAAGTCGTGCGCCTGGGCCAGCTTCGCGGCGGCGATGATCTCCTCCATCGTGGCCGCTGGGTTCCCGTAGGCGATGTTCTCGCGCACAGTGGCCGAGAAGAGGAAGCTTTCCTGGGGGACAACCGCGATCTGGCGGCGCAGGCTGCTCAGCGTGACATCGCGTACTTCGTGGCCATCTACCAGCACCTGCCCCGTCTTGGCTTCCTGAAAGCGAGGGATCAGGTTGATGAGGGCAGACTTTCCGCTCCCGGTACTTCCCAGAATCGCTACGACCTCGCCCGGCTGGATGTGCAGCTTCAGCCCATTAAAGACCAGCCGCTCCGACTCATCCTCGAAGGCGAAGTCCACCTCCTTGAACTCGATTTCGCCTCGCAGGCGTGGCAGCTCGATGGCTCCCTCGCGGTCCTGGTTGACGATGGGCGTATCCAGCACCTCAAAGATACGGGGTGCGGCGCTGAGAGCCCCGCGCATCATGCTGATGATCCAGCCCATGAAGCGCACGGGCCAGATGATGCCCCAGAGATACCACTGATAGGCGAAGAAGGTACCCAGAGTGCTTTCGCCGTTCATCACCCGCTGCCCACCATGCCAGGCCAGCAGCACGAAGGTCAGCCCAATCATCAGGTCCATCGCCGGGAAGGCGTTGGCCTCCAGCCGGGCGCGGGCGAGGTTTTTCTCACGGGTCTTGTTGTTTTGGCTGCCAAAGCGGCCTGCCTCGTGGCCCTCTTTCGCGAACGCCTTCACCACGCGCACCCCGCTGATGGTTTCCTGAAGCACCGTCGTTAGTTCCCCCATCTGCTCGCGCACCTTCTCCCACGCGGGGCCGATGTGCTTATCGAAGAAGAAGACGATGACCGCGAGGGGTAGCAGGGGAATGAAGAGCACCAACGTCAGACCGGGGTCGATGAAGAGCAGCACGAGGGCCGTCCCGAAGAAGGAGACGAAAGCCGCGAACTGCACGAGCATGCCCCATCCCAGGTATTCCAGCACCGAGTCGATATCCCCGGTCATGCGGGACATGATCTGCCCCGTGGGCATCGAGCGATAGAAGCTCGTGGGAAGCGCCTGAAGCTTGCTGTAGAGCTCGTTGCGCATATCTCGAATAACGTCCTGCCCCACCTGATGCTGGACGATCCATTGCAGGTAGCCCATTGACGAGCGAAGGATCTGCATGAGTAGGAGCAGGGAGGCATAGAAGATCACCGGACGAAGCTGCCCCGAGGTGAGCCCTCGATCTACCGTCAGACCAAAGAGCCAGGGCGTGGCGAGCTCACCCACAATGGAGAGCACTGTTAGAAGACCCGCGAGCGCGAAGCGCCAGCGGTACGGAGCAATATAGCTCAGCAACCGTCTTAAATTTGTCATACCTTTCCTCTCTGTTCGTTCAAAACCGACGATACATCACTGGGCGTTGGGGCAAAAAAAATCCCCGCAGGCTGGTTGGCCTGCGGGGATTGGCACCCAATCGGGGGCGCGGAGGGTCACTCAAGCGAGAGTGTCCTTCCACGCACAGGAGAGAGGCCGTTCCGGCGACAGGCGCGGACGCACGCAAACACAGGGACGGTAATTCCGCCACCCCTGATTTTGTGTGTCATCAACTCTCGCATGAAAGGCTCTCCAGAAATTTAGTTAGCTACCACAACTGCGGGCAGTATAGCCACTACGGGAGAAGAAGTCAACCATTAATTTCCACTACTTTATATTGGACTTTTGACAAAAATTGCCCTCTGAGGTGGGTCGGCAGGAGGCCCTTGTAGAGAGAAAAGCACCTCACAGGAATGAGTGCGGCGAATAAAGTCGAGGTTTGAGCACCAGGGGCGTATCGCCCAAACCCCGACTTTATTCCGGCTTTGCTCCCCAGGCGCTACCCGCTCTCTCTGGAAACAATCTGTGGCCCCTCTTGAAGTGCCCTAAAATTGTCAAAAGTCCAATGTTTAACATATCGCGTTAAAACAATCTCTTTGTCTCCCTGGCTTCAATGATAGAAAGCGATTATTATCTCAGAGCACAGTTATCGCCATATTTCGTATGCGTTTCTAAAGAGAAATAAATACCTATGCTGCTAACAATTACAACCACTCACGCCCCAGCCACAGATCTGGGCTACCTGCTTCACAAGAACCCCGCGCGCCTGCAAAGCTTTGGGCTGGCC
>JACCSL010000130.1 GCA_013812995.1 Ardenticatenales bacterium
TGCCAGCCATAAGGCGCTAGGCGCACTTTTTCCTCCACCTTTTTCTTGTCGAACAAATCGCCCCACGCGCGCGGCACCGTTACCTCTTGCTGCTGCTCCGTGTGGTTCAGCAGGAAGAGCAGCGGCCCGCGCCGCACCGCCTCCACATTCATGGGCGTGACAATGGGCGCGCTCAAGCCAAGTTGCGGCAGCAGGTACTCGATCAATTGCCAGCCGCCCATCGTGCCCAGCGTGATGACCTGCCCCTTGCCCAGCCGCCGGTAGAGCACCGCCGCCTGCCCGGCGTAGTAGGGCAGCGAACCGTCGCGGTTGCGCCCGTAGGTAGCAAGCACCTGCGTGCCCGGCGCGGGCTCCCACACCTCGCACCAGACGCCCGCCTGTAGGGCCTCGTCGCCAAAATCCAGTTCGACGGTGTTCCCTGGCTCGCGCGTGTCGAACTCGCGCACCGTGCCGCCCAACAACTCGGCCAGCGGGCCAGGCTGGGGTACCTCGTGTAGCCCATTGCTTTCGTCTTTGTAGCCCGCGCGCGGCCCCACCACGAGCGAGCCGCCCGCCTCGACCCACGCGCGCAGCCGCGCGGCGTGCGATGCCGTCGCAATGTGCAACTGCGGCGCGAAGAGCACCCGGTAGCGCTCCAGCCTTCCCTCGGGCGAGATAATCGCTGCCTGCAAGTTGTTGCGCCAGAGTGCCTCGTACATGGGGAGCAAATAGAGGCCCGCGCGGTTCATGGGCGCGATGGATTGCAGCGGTTCATCGCCAGCAAAGAGTAGCGGCTCGTCGCTCTCCGCCTGGAAGTTCAGGGAGCGTGTGTGTGGCTGGCGCTCCAGCGCCCAGTGGCTCGCGAAGTCATGTAGGATGGCGGCATCGTGGGCAGGCTCGATGCCCTCCAGCGCCTGCGCCAGTGTCTCCCATCGCTCGCCCAACAGCGCGGCCTCGGCCAGGGCACGGGTGGGACGTGCCGCGTGGTCCAGCAGGCCGGAGTGGTACATCTCGGCCCCCTTTCGCGCCTGCCGCCAGCGGAAATAGAGAATCCCGTCCGCCCCGTGCGCGATGGCCTGCATCGCCTTGAGTGCTAGCATTCCCGGCGGGAACTGCGGATTGTACACGGACCAGTTGACCTGCCCCACCTGCTGCTCGATGACCCAGAAATTCTTCTCCTTCGCGCCCCAGATCAGATCGTGGTTCGCCGCCACCGTGACTGGCTGCGCCCCAAAATGGTGATAGTTGTCCCAGGAGACGAAATCCAAATCTTGCGCCACCTGATAATGGTCGAAGTGAAAGAAGTAGATCATCAGATTGTGCGTAATCAGATGGCCCGGCGCGTGCTGGCGCAGCAGCGCGACCTGTTCCGCGTTGAATTTTACCCAACTCTCGCTAGAGAAGCGGTAAAAATCGAGCAATAGCCCCGGATTGTGGTCGGCGGGGGCGGGGCGCGGGGGTTGAATTTGGCTCCACGCGCTGTACCGCTGGCTCCAGAAATTTGTACCCCACGCCTCGTTCAGTGCCTCCAGCGAGCCATAGCGCGCCTCTAGCCAGTGCTGGAACGCGGGCTCGCAACTCGGGCAGGTACAGCGAATGGTGTCATGGCAGCCAAACTCGTTGTCCGTCTGCCAGGCGATCACTCGCTCATCCTTGCCATAGCGCGCCGCCATCTGCTCCGTGATTCGCATCGCCAGTCGCCGGTAGTCTGCGTGGTTGGCGCAGATGTGGCGGCGCGTGCCGGGGCTCATCCGCACGCCGCGCTCGTCTACGTTCAGACAGTCCGGGTATGTCTCTGTCAGCCACGCGGGTGGCGTCGGCGTCGGGGTGCAGAGGACTACCTTGAGCCCGGCCTCGCCCAGCACGGCCAGTGCCCGGTCCAGCCACGCCCATTCGAAGGTGCCTTCTGCGGTCTCGAAGAGTGCCCAGGCGAATTCAGCGAGCCGCACTACATGCAGCCCGGCCTCGCGCATGAGCCGCGCGTCTTCGGCCCAGCGGGTTTCCGGCCACTGCTCGGGGTAATAGTCGACGCCGTAGGTGATGGGGGTGTGGGGCATGGATCTCTCCTGGAGAACGGCATGGAGCAGGATTGACAGAAATGAAGGATGGTACGGCGGACGGCGAAGAAAACGAGAAATTAGGTCTGGAAGTTGGTGCGTGGGCCTATCAAGGCTGAATCTGAATGTATAACAGCCATTTGGATTGTTGGATGGCTGTTGTAGTCATAATCGCTAATCTCCGAAGACGGTTGGGCTCTTTTGATAGTGTGAGGGGCTGTTAGCTCGACTTTATCCATTTGGAAGTGGGCGGCGGGCTGAGTAGGGTAAGAGGGAGAGAAAGCGATGCCCCTGCAAGGAGAACATATGCTACGCCTCCCGCCAGCCATCCAGCCCATCGTTAATCAATTTGCGAGTCTCTTCAACCAGGGGGTGTGGGAACGGGCAGAGACGCTCCTGGTAGGGGCGATTCTGGCCCCTGGCAAACGCACGGTTACCTCGGCCTTGCGGGTGATGGGGTTGAGCCAGGAAGAGCATTTTCAGACTTACCATCGGGTCCTCAACCGAGCGCGCTGGTCAAGTTTGCAGGTCGCCCAGGTACTGTTGTTATTGCTG
>JACCSL010000132.1 GCA_013812995.1 Ardenticatenales bacterium
TTCAGACAATCAATGTGGTTCTGAGCCTCCAGCGGTGCCATCTTTACTATCTGCGGTCAAAGAATAGCCAAATTTACCCCCGATTCGGTTAATTCCCAAAACACATTTGTTCTATGCGGAATGTCGGCTAGTGGGGAAGAAGTGTATATACTGGTTATGATATGGAGAATCAATCAATGATGAGCAATCAGGTCAGAATCATTCGTGGCATACCTCCCCTATTGAATAGGCTAATGGGGGAGTTTTCTACTGCATTGAATCTTGTGGAAATCGAATCTGAGTTTGAGAGAGCACCCAAATTCTTGGAACGATGCACAGCCCTGGCTAGTTATCTTACAAACTCTGCCTTACTTCCATTGGACGAAAGGATTCGATCTTTCCTGGGGCACGCCAACTGGAAGTTTCGTGTTAACGCTGAGTATTTAGCAGAATTTTATAAATGTAGTGCTGAGCTTGGTCAGAGCTTCAACTATCATCAAAAATCGGCGATTCAAAATTTGTTCGATACAGGAGAGCTTGACAAGCTGCCGAACCTTCTACCGTCCTTCGGCCTCAATTTACGAATAGTAGAAAAACTGGTTGTGTGTGCTAAGTGTGCAACAGATGATGATACTCGAACTGTTTTGCACGCAGAACTAGAACTACCTTCCGGATTGAGACGTTCAGCAAGTGGACGGGATATCCGTCTAGAGATTCTTCAAACTCTATTCGCCTCATTTCTATGGGTTTCCCTGCAACCTCGCGAAATGCATCGTTTCTTCGACCCGGAATTCAACGACGACTCATATTGCTCATCCTTTTGGGAGGAACTTCAACGGCGTTCTCCCCGTCTCTTTCGGCGTGACGAGGCTGTGCATTTTCTTGTCATTACGGAAGCATGGGCTAAGCAGTTCAATACCTTAGCAACCCTGCGAAACGTCATTTTAACTCGTGTCCGAGACAGCTATGACAAGTTGAATAACTACGGATTTCTTGTGGTTTTGCTACAAAACATTCCTTTAGATTTTCGAGACGTCTCTTGGGAACTGGCCGCAGATATTGTTCTATTCGGCGAGAAGCATCTGGAGCGCACACTGGATCGGGCATACTTCCGTCCTGACCGTATACGTGAAGAAACTGTTAAGCACATTCCTCAGCTTGACATCAGCCAGCCACGTTTTGACCTTGCAAACGAAGGATTTACATATCGCGATTGCTTCATTTTAGGCCAGTCACAGGCATATGGAATAGAGCAGCTTCTTGTTTTGCAAAAGAATCATCGGGACGAGACTGTCGTTCCATGCCCAACATGCCGTTCAAGCGAAGTTGAAGGGAATTCCTATCCGAGTCTTGGAGTGAAAAGTTGGGAATGCCGCAATCCCCTTTGCCCTGATCGAAGCAAGTACAATCGTGGTAAGAGATATTCTTTCCGTGGTTTGGCGATGCAGCAAGCCATCGACGATGAACGGAACGATATAGCCCCGGATTTCGTCAGGCAGTGGCGGCGTGATGTTGTCGAAGTATCTGACTATGACGAAGTGTTAGAAATGATTGTTCGTCACTACTCGATCTGGGGTGATGAAATCCGGTGTTTTGGGGAATTAACTGAACAACCTAACGAGTTGCTGGGGCGCGTACTCCACTGGGAGTCGCTTACGGGAGAGGCCGAAGAAAATGCTATGACTTGGTTTGATAACGCTGCATTTTTTAGGCGTTATGGAGTTGCACCCACCAAAGTATCCCACGATCACTGGATCAACTTAGGCACTGAGCGTTTTCAAGTATTCTGCGGAGACTCCCGCTATGTATTGGAAGCTCTCAAGGAGGACTCCGTGGATGGGGCTGTAACCTCACCCCCTTACTATAACGCGCGGGAGTACTCGCAGTGGCCAAACATCTACTGCTATCTTCAGGATATGTTCGAGGTTAACACACAGGTTTTTCGGGTGCTCAAGCCGGGCAGTCTCTACTTCTATAACATCTTTGACTGCTTCGATAACGAAAATATTGTCGCGTTCTCCGCTATGGGTCAGAAACGCGTCATACTATCAGCGTACACAGTAGACCTGTTTCGTCGTATTGGATTTGAATGTATTGGCAATGTGGTTTGGGACAAAGGGGAGATCGAGGGGAAACGCGGCTTCAATGCAGGTAACTTCTCACCATTCTATCAATCACCGTTTAACTGTTGGGAGCATGTTTTAGTGTTTCGTAAGCCGGGAAGCATGTCCCGTGAGTTCGGTGGAAATCGTGTACTACGCGCACAACCGGTCATCAAAATGGTACGAGGTAAGAATATGTATGGACATACGGCACCTTTCCCCGAAGAAATTCCTATGCTGTGTGTTAAGACACTAGCACTGGCTTCAGTAATTCTCGACCCTTTTGCGGGGAGTCTAACTACAGGACGAGTAGGTGTCAGTGCAGGCCTACACGCTATATGCATTGAGCAAAGTGAAGAATACTGTGAACTAGGTTTAAGGCTTTATGAGCACTCTGCTGGTACTGCATGGCAGCAGGAATTCACGCTGTAGCCTGGTTACCCTATTCTAAACCCTGCGTTTTTTAGAGCTTCAGCGGTTATATCATCTGTAACTTTCTTGCCACGACTCTGACCAGGTATAATCATAAGCTTTTCACGGCCCTGTCTTTTCCAATGGATTGAGATGTGCTCCGCAGCCTTTACAAGCTTAGCGTCGAGCAGTTTCATGCCACGAGGCGCTAGCAGGCTAAGCTTTGCTCCCATAGGCAAGTCTGCGATTTCTTCATTTGGTGTCGCTTCGGCCTCAGCTGCTATTTTCTCCAGATCAATTATCTCTTGTGGTACGTCGTTCGCCTCTCCTTGCCCCTCCATGAATTCAATCTCTGGACTAGCATTTCTCCGGTTAGGTGACGAATAGGCAATAGCCAAACTCTCACCACCACCTTTAGGGAAGTAGTGTGAAAAAGGAATGCTGCCAACACTAGTTCTCAAAAAACGAACACTTCCCTTATTACTAGCTTCGGGATGATCGTAGGCGAGTACAACTAAGTCTTGGGGCGGTAAAGCATCATTAAATAGCACTTCTGCCAGGTCTTTGTCTGGAATGCTATCTGTATCTTTAAGCCAGCAGCGGGTAATACCTCCATCTGGCCAAAGGAGAATTTGGCATGGAGTATCATCTGTATCCATCTCGTACCTGACAGTCTTGTCGTTATGTAGCCAGTGCGCCATTGCCCAGACGTAATAGTTCAGGGGGGGGTATGGACAAGCAGAGCGAAAATCGAGTAAGCTAAGGCCATGAGCGAGATACCGATGTTGGCCCCCGAAATACGTGCGGCGCTTCCTGCGGAGGCGCACGCGT
>JACCSL010000133.1 GCA_013812995.1 Ardenticatenales bacterium
GCACCGTGGCGACCCAACCCATCTCTAGGCCCCGACTCGTCTCGACAATCACAAAGTCGCCCGCATTGAGGTCCGATGCGATGGCGTTGAGGAAATGATAAATCTTACCCGCTTCCTGGAAGCGGACACCGATAATCTGTTTCACAGAAGTGTCCTGTTTTCTAGCGTAGTCCACAAAGAAGATACAGGATTATAACACACGCCGTCCTCGGCCATAACAACTACGCTGCGCCATAGATCTCCTGTTAGGTGGCGCGGCCGAAGGCCGGGGTGGGGTTGCGTTACCTCAACGTAGGCAACCGCCGCTGCTGCCGAATCCACTCCGCGATGAGCGGCACGCGAAAGGTGTATCCACCTGCTTCATCGGGAGCGAGGAGATCGCGCTCTACGAATAACCCTAGCAATTCCTCCCGTTCCTCGCTGCTGCCGATATTGTCCAGAGGTTGTCCCTTTGCCAGCGCGCTGAGGAGCGCTGCCATGCCCGGCTCGTCCTGGCTGATGCGAAGCAGCCACTGCCAGAGGCTCACAAAGAAGGTCTCGCCCCCCGTCAATACCTCGGGCAGAGCTGCATCAATGGCACTCACCGGTAGCGGTAGCCCTGGCGGTGTGCCGGGCGCGACAGTCGTCCGCTCATAGTTGTAGCGGTTGACGAGGGTTTCCCCCAGCAGGTGGATGAGGAAAGGCTGCCCGCCCGTCAAGGACAGTGCGCGCTCGATGGCTACCTCACTGTACACACCATCGGGGAACCCCGGAGCGGGCTTGGTGAAGACGCGCTCTGCCTCGTCGGGACGGAGGAAGGTCACGGGCAGATTGCGCACGCTCTTGAGTGTGTCGTACCAGCGTGGGTCGCACTCGTCGAGCGCGAAGGTGCCAGAGAGGGCCAGCGCCACCTGCGGGTGATGCTGGATCAGGCTGCGCAACAGGAAGAAGATACGCTCATCCATCCGACCTGCCCGTACTGCCTCGTCGATGCGGTTGAACTCGTCTAGCGCGAGCAGCAGCCAGCGCCCCTCACCCAGCGCCCGCTCTACCTCCTCGATCCAGTTCTCGAAGACGCGATAGGGTTCCGCCGCCAGCCCCTGCTTGTCCAGAGGAGGCAGGCTTAGTGGTTGCGGGTGACTCTGCGCCTCCCGCTGAATAACACCGACAATGTCCCCTAGCAAGCTGGCCGCCGTATCCGCGCTGGCGCGCCGCTCCATGTCTAGGTAGACAGGGAGCACTTGCGCGCCCAACCGTACGGGGAGTTGTTTCAGCACCGAACTCTTTCCAGTGCGGGGTTGGCCGAGTAGAAGCGGCGTGATCTTGCTCGGTTGGTTGATGAGCAGCCCCTCTAGTGTGCGGAAGAGATCGTCGCGGCCCTGGAAAGCCGCCGCCCCGCGCTCCAGCACCGCGCCCGCGCTGTAGCGCATGGGAATTTCCCCCGCCGCCTCGCGCTGCTGCGCAACGCTCTTAGCTTCTGCCTCCAGCACATGCTGCCATTGTGCAAGGCCCTCTGCATGGCCGTGCAGCCGGGCGCGGTCACTGCGGCCCAGTGCTATCCGTTCCTTTTGAAGTCGCTCAACCAGAGTGCGCAGCAACTTTTCGCGCGCCGCACGGGTCCGTGCCATCATTGCCCCCGCAGCATCCACGCTAATGCTGCGCAACTCGCGGAATAACAATGCCTCTCCCTCTTCTAACATGCTCAAAGGAGAATTAGCTTGTGAGTGAGAAGAGTCAAGGGGAGGGGCTAATTGCTGCTCTAATAAATCAGCTAGTTGAGTTAATTGGAAGTGGCAGCTAGTCCCAATTGGAGACCAATCAGCTAACACGCGTAAAGACAAGACTAGAGCATTTTCTCCAGTAGAACTGTACTCTTCGTAGAGAGTAGTTATGAAAGCGTTAACACGACCTGCTGCATTTGAACTCTCAGGCACTACCTGACGCCAAAATGCTAGTCTGGAGTCTACAAATATCGCCCTCAGTTCGGAGAAGCTATCGAAAGGACCACACTGCAGAAGAGCAGTGCGTATTTGCTGGAGGAGCTCAGAGCTAATCCCCTGATTTTCTCGAGATATCGTTATTGGATGCTTTTGTGTGCTAAGTAGAAACCAAGTTGTTGCCTCGTGAAAACGAATGACCTTTGGTAGAGTTGAGCCACGTTTTATTTCTTCTTCTAAAATCAGGCTAAGCGCTTGCGGAATAGCCCATTTTTGACTGGATATATTTTCAATATGAGCAAATGCCTTCTTGCACATATCGGAATCCTGTTTGGCAATGGCTGCTAAATGCTCAGGCAAGCCCAATAGCGGAAAAAAATTAGCTCATCTGAATGTACAGGATGCTTGTGCCAAAGGCGAACTGCATCTATCGATGAGTATTGAGCTTGCCTACTAAGCCAATAAGAACGAGGTAGTTCCCATAATAGATAAAAAGGAAGTCGCAAGAACGCTAAAGTATAAGTGGCAAATGATGTAACTCCAATAAGAGTACCAGAAAGTAAATTGATGACAATAGTCGTGACTAAACCAAAGATAGCGGCAAGTATTATGCCTGGAATTAATCCTCTTGATATGCTTTTGATATTTATGCTGCTTAACAGACCTGTCATCATGGTTATGATTATACATATAATCAATAACTTATGAGAGGTATCTATCGGCATGGGATTAAGGCCCAGACTTAGGACCACGACTAGAGACAAGAAGATTGAGAATAATGTATCAAATATCCCAATTCCAAACATACCTACAAATGCACCTATAATTGTATATCGTATTAAGGTGTAGGGTGCTGAGATGTTTGATGGTATGAGATATAGTAGTAGTGTTAAAATGATAAAAAGAGCTAAGTTGTAACGCCAATTCCAATCGCCCGATTTTGGCAGCCATTTCCAGAGAAATATATCTCCTAATAGGATTCCTCCTACATATCCTACCACGAAGACTAAGGTGTGAAACCAGTCAAAAGCTACTCCGACAAATGAGATAGCAACAAGACTTGAGAAAGCGGCAATAGGGGTGAGAAGGATAAGCTGCTTCCTGGCCCGGCAGAGTGCCTGAAAGCGTAGGTCATGTATGACCGCCTTAGGAATATGCCAGAGTTTTAGATCCCTATCCAGACGTAATAGTTCAGGGGGGGGTATGGACAAGCAGAGCGAAAATCGAGTAAGCTAAGGCCATGAGCGAGATACCGATGTTGGCCCCCGAAATACGTGCGGCGCTTCCTGCGGAGGCGCACGCGT
>JACCSL010000155.1 GCA_013812995.1 Ardenticatenales bacterium
GGATAAGAGGCCAGGTATTCATGGTCCAGCGTGCCAACCACATCGAGCCACTCCTGAATAAGCTGGAAGAACTCCTCAAAGGTCGATGCCGCATGGCGCGACGCCTCCAGTTGCCGGCCCTGCCATGCCTCCCGCTCTGTTCTGAAAACAAAGTAGGAAACGCCCGTGCCTATCACCAGCAGGGTAAAGAGAAGCACAAGGCTGATGAGCCCGAGCAACTGTCCGCGCAAGGTATGCAGGCGAACGAGGCGGCTCCAGAACGAGGGATGGGGCGCACTTCCGGAAGTCATGGGGTTATTGATCTGCCTCCATGAAGCGCTCCCATTCTCTAGCGTGCAGAGCTTCGCCCTCCGCGCTCAGCGGCAGGAACAGTTCCCCCTTTTGAAGAACATCATTGGGTGGAAAAATGGAGGGATCGTTCAAGATATCAGGGTTGATGTAGGGACGAGCGGCCTCATTCGCGTTGGCGACATATACCTCATTCACAATCTGGGCGCTACTCTCCGGCCGCAGAATAAAGTTGATGAATTGCTCGGCGGCTTCTTTGTGGGGACTACTCGCCGGAATCAGCAGACTCTCTCCCCAGAGCATTGTGCCCTCCTCGGGCAGGACATAGACGACATTCTCGTTTCCCGCGAGGGATTCCTGATAATCGTAGGCCCATCCATAGATCATGGCCCCGTCCTCCTCCAGCAGGAAAGAGGCAGCATGGGCAAGGTTCAGGTCCAGCAGGAAAGCATTTTTTTTCAACTCGATCAGGCGATCTACGGCCGCAGCGACTTCTGCTGGCTCTTCGGAGTTAATGGAGTACCCAAGTGTTTTGAGGGACATGCCTATCAGATCGCGCGGTAGGGGCCATACGCCAACTTTGCCCTGGTAGCGCGGGTCCCATAAATCTTCCCAGGTCGTGATGGGTTCCTCCACCCGATCGGTTCGTACCACGATGCCTGTCACGCCCCAGCTAAAAGGGACGGTGTAACGATTCTCCGGGTCGAAGGAAAGGTTGCGGAAGCTGGCGGAGATATTGTTGTAATTTGGGAGGTTCTGGTAGTTCAGCTCGGCCAAGCGGTTACCCTCGATGAGGGTAGGGAGCTGGTAGTTTTCAATACCCACCACATCGTAGCCTCCCTCTGCCTTGATGGCCTCGACAGCCTCTTCCACCGTCTCATAGACGATATACTCCACCTTGATGCCCGTCTCCTCGGCGAAGGCATCCAGCACGGACTGCGGCATGTATCCTTCCCAGTAGTAGAAACGCAGCGTCTCTGGAAGAGGAGCGGGCGTGGGCGTGGGCGTAGGTGTGGGTGTGGAAGTGCCTGTGCAGCTCAGCAGGCCGAACGCCAGGAAGAAAAGCAGGAGCCAATACCATGTGATCCTGGGTTGTACGTTTTTGTCCATCGTGACTCCCTGAAGGGGTAAGGCGCTTCGTTGTGGTTAGCGATACAGGGTCAGGTTCTCGATTGCTTTCTTCTCTCGGTTCCGCCCCTCATCGGCGGGCCAGCCCAACGTGATAAGACCCTGGGGTTCCCAGTCGGTGGGCAGCGCCAGGGAGCGTTGAACCGTGCTCACGCAGAAAATGGGGGCGCAGACCCAGCAACTCCCCAGCCCCCTGGCGTGCGCGGCAAGCATCAGGGTGCCACAGGCGAGGGCGACGCTCTGCACCGCCATCTGCCACTCACAGCGCTGGCGCTCTCCATCAGAGTAACAGTCCATCTCACTCATCGTCAAGCAGGGAATGAGCACGACGGCTGCGCCCCGGATGCGCTCGTGGGAGCGCGCGACCATTGCCGCCGCTTTCTCCTCCGGGACCCCATCGCGCCGCAGATCCAGGTGAAATTCATGGCCCATCTCCTCAGCGAGGCGCTGCTTCCCCTCGTCGGTGTGAACCACGACCCAGCGCCACGGCTGACGATTGTGGGCGGAGGGCGCGCGTCCCGCTAGCCGCAGCAGCTCGTCCACCAGCGCCAGCGGCACCTGCTCCGCCCGAAAGTTGCGAATGGAGCGCCGCGTGAGGATCTGCTGGCTCAAGGTTCCGAAGGGGTCCGGCTCGTGATGCTGCAAAATGATCAAAACCTCTGCGCTATTGCACACGTACTCACTCCCAGACAGCGTTCAGCACGCGACTATCCAGAGGAGGAACGATGGAAGATGGACTTCGCACGATGGCAACATCCCGCTTGCGACGTCAGGTCGCCATCCAGAAGCAATTACTCAGTTCGCAAGTCGACCTTACGAGTAAGGATCCAGATACCGCCTTTGCCCTTGAGTTTCTAAGTGGCTCCTTCCTGCTACTCGGGATCGGCTATCTGTATTCTGGCCTCACAAATCCGGGTCTGATAAGGCTCTTCGGACTGTGGATTTTCTGGGCAATCGGCCTTAGTCTGGTCGGAATGACGGGTTTTGTGGGCTGCTTTTGCCTCATCCCTCCCCTGGTTCTGGCACACTTCTTTTTCGCCTACCAATCAGCGGACGATCTCAAGAAGGGGCTCGTCGCCGCCAGGAAAACTCACCACTGACTTGCACTCACATCCTTTTTTGTAGTACTGTATTGCTTGTATTTACCCTTGCCTTACCCTCGGAGGATGACTTATGGAAGAAGGATTCAGTACCATCAAAACATCGGAAGAAGAAAGGTTGGCTGCCATTCGTAAGCAGCTTGAGCAGGTAAACCTTGCCGATAAAGATCCAGATACGGCTTTCTTGATCGAGTTTGTAGGAGGGCTATTTTTTGGTGCGTTGGGTGTTGGGTATATCTACTCAGGTCTGACAAACACTGGGATATTCCGCCTCGCCGCTTACTGGGCCTACGCCATAACAGTAGCCGTCTTTGTGGGTTTCTGTAGTGCTGTCACGTTGGGTTTTGGGGCCTGCCTCGCGATTCCGCTGCTCCCCCTTCATCTCTTTTTGGTTTATGTCTCGGCCAACGATCTGAAGAGGAGCATCATTGCTGCTAAGGCAATCAAACAGGCAGCGTCCGGTACGACATCTCCTGGCGGCTACCTGGGGAGCACTCCCGAGAATCCGATTCCCCCTCTCTACGGCGCGCAGGATCAAGAAGAGCAAAAGCGCTACTAACGGAACATATCCAACTGTTTGGGGCGCTGAAGCAATCGCGCCGTGTCTGTCTCGCTCGGCACGAAGGGGAGACCTCGTATGTGTATGATGGGCATCCCCTCATTCCGTTGCCC
>JACCSL010000157.1 GCA_013812995.1 Ardenticatenales bacterium
TTGGTCGATGCTCTGCTGACGCTGCTCGTTCCTAACCAGCCCCGCAACTATAACCAGGCGGCTGGAGGAGAGCGCAAGGGGGAGCGCAATGAAGTGACGTATGTTCGCGGCGCTTACGGAAAGGTTCAACAGGAGGATGACTACCGCGCCAAAACGCAGTACATGCGTGGCGAGAATAGCTACTCTGTTTTGCTTGGATATTTCCGAAACGAGGCATACGGCCAAGAAGTGACATTGGCCCAGGTGTTCTGGTTCCAAAATGGCCTGAAAAAGTTTTTCGTTGTCTCCACGCGCGAACTCAGTATCGCAGAGCACTTCAGTCACTTTGATACGAGTGCAGAGCTAAAGGGGCGATTGCGCCGCCTCAAAGGCAAAGGGGTAGAGGTAGAGGTCTATGATCAATTTAGCCGCTATAGCAAACACTTTTGCAAGCTATTTAGCCTCCGTTCTTCCAAAGCGCTGGATCTCTTTAACCAGACGGTGACGATCAAAGAAATAGGCGAGTTAAATGACTTCGTGCGCAATCATATGTTGGAGCGCTCGACGGCACCAGAAAAACTTCGGCAACTTCAGGATCACTATGAGAATCTGCTGGTCGCTTATGGCGCTATCAAGAAGGCAGAAGAACAACTGCTGCTCTTACGACCCCTCGTGTCCGATGCGCGAAAGTACGAGCAGGTCCAGGCGCAGGCGACTGAAATGGAAGGGTGTAAGGCGGCGTTACCTTTCTATTTCAGAAAGCGAAAGCTGCACTTATATGAAAAGGCGCTCACCCTGGCGCAACGGGATTGGGATCAGGCAAAAAGCCAGCAGAAGCAAGTAAAATCCGCCCTTGAACTCCTGCGTCAGCGAAGCATTGCGTTGAACGTGGCAATCGGCAATGATGAGAGCGGGCAGCGGTCGCGCGAATTGGAGCAGGAACTCAAATTTGCCCGAGAGAACTACCAGCGTAAAAAGGAGCGGGCCGCCCAGTACGATCAATTGATTCATGAGTTTAAATTAACCGGCTACCTGGATGAGCCAACCTTTCATCAATCTCGGCACAAGGCGCAATCCTTCCGAACGGTGATTGAGCAGCAGTTGAGCAAGCTGGAAAAGGAACTCTCTGACTTACAGCTTGAAGAGAAGGAGGTGGGCGAAGAACATAACGAGGCTCAACGCGAACTTCATTCCTTGCGCGCCCGTACCAGCCAGATTCCCAGCCAAATCCTCCAACTCCGGCAGCAAATTTTAAATGCCTTGGGGATTGATGAGATTGATATCCCCTTTGTAGGGGAACTGCTTAAGGTTAAAGAGAGCGAACGGGCATGGGAGGGAGCGATTGAGCGGCTCCTTCACAATTTTGGCTTGAGCCTGCTCGTTCCGGAGCGACACTATCAGCGTTTTAACTTGCATGTGAATCAAACGAACCTTCAGGCACGCATTGTTTTTCATCGCGTTCGTGATGGGCAGAATTATCGATCCAATCCACACCTTGAGGGGGCGGCGTTGTTTCATAAAGTAGAAATCAAGCCTCAAAGTGATTATTACGAGTGGATCGAGAACGAACTTCAGAAGCGATTCAATTACATCTGTTGTGAGGAAATGTCTCACTTTGAGCGGGTGGCTCGTGCGATCACCAAGAACGGTCTCACCAAGGGTGGACATGAGCGCCATGAGAAAGATGATCGTCGCCGAATCGATGACCGCCGCTACTATATTCTGGGTTGGGACAACCTTAATAAAATCCGGCTTATTGAGGCGATGGTCGAGAAGCTGAGTGAGCAACTGCGCGCGAAAGAGACGGAAATCCGCCAAAGCAGAGAGAAGCGGGATCTGGCTTACAAGAAGCGTGATAAGTTAGAGACGCTGCTGAGATTCTCCGATTTTGCAGAGATTGACTGGCGGACGGATGAGGCAAACATCCGTGACTTGCATGCACAGCAGACGCGGCTGGAGCAAAGCTCCGATCACCTCCAGCAGCTGCGCCAGGAGCTAAAAGAGACTGAACAGAAAATAACGGAGGTCGCAAAGGAGGAGGATAACATTTCGCGGGATGTTGGCCGATTACAATATCAGGTGCAGGCGTATGAAAAAGAGATAACCCAATGCCAAAGTTATCTTCGCGAGATAGACGAAGAGGCGCTGCGTCTCCACTCTCCCCGTATTCAAGAACAAGTTTCATCAGACCTTACGCTCAGCACGATAGAGGGAGTAGAAGGGGAGGTGCGGGAGTTTTTCGATAAGGAGATCGGCAACGCCAGAGGTCGGATCAGCCAACGTCGTGGCAGGTTGGAAGCGGCTATGCAAAAATATAAAGACTTGTATCCCGTAGAAACCAATGAGTTTGACGCCGATGTCGAGGCTATTCCAGAGTTTGACCGTGAGTTGGCACGCATTGATCGGGATGATCTGCCACAATACAAAGACCGCTTCAAATTGCTGCTGGATGAAAAAATAATCGAAGCCATTGCCTATTTGCAGGCGGAACTAGATGATTATGTGGAAGATCTGAAAGAAAGTATTGATAACCTTAATCAATCGCTCCGAAAAATTAACTATACCCCCGACACCTATATCG
>JACCSL010000172.1 GCA_013812995.1 Ardenticatenales bacterium
CGGCAACGCGGACTGCGACGGCTACCTCAACGCGGACTGCGACCGCCACCGCGACACGTACCGCCAGCGCCACGGCAACGCGCACACCCACAGCGACTCAGACGAACACACCTGCGGCAACACCCACCCGTGTGACCAGTGTCACGCGAACGAGTACCCCGACGCGCACGCCCACACGCACTGCCACGGCCACGCGCACATCCACTGTGACAGCGACACGTACCGCCACCGCGACGCGCACGCCCACCGCGACGCGCAGCGCCACAGCCACGCGCATTGCGACGGCTCAGACGACCGCGACGCGCACCGCAACGCGGACCGCGACAGCCACGCGCACTGCGACTGCTACGCGGACCCACACAGCAACGCCCAGAGCAACGGCTACACACACTGCAACCGCCACGGCAACACGGACCGCGACTGCCACCGCTACGAAGACGGCAACCCTAGCGCCAACGGTAACCCGGACAGCGACGCGTACCGCCACTGCGACACTCACCCTGCGCCGGCTCTATCTGCCCATCCTGAGACAGCCCTGAGAAACAGCACTAAATCGATCAAGAAAGAGGTAGGCTCCGGCCTACCTCTTTTCTATTAGCCGCGCAGGGCCCGTGCCATCTGCCGCAGGGTGGGGCGCTTGCCCAGGGTGAGCAGCCCTAGTTTGAAGAGCTTGCCACCCCCCCAGAGCACGAAGACAATGGAGAGAATCAGCAACGCAAGAATTGACATAATCTCGGTAGGTTTTACCTCGCTGAGCAGAAGGCGAATTAGCATCATGGAGGAGGCGGTCATGGGGAAGAGGCTCAACACCTGCGCCGCACGGCTTTCCAGCATACTGGGGATAATTGCCCCCACCATACCCAGGATGAAGGCGGGCAAGGGGAGAAAAAAGAGTACACCCCCCAGCATCTGCTGGCTGTCCCGTCGGTTGGCCCCCAGCGAGCCCGCCACCACCGCGATGGTTCCATAGAGCACGCAACCCAGCAGCCAGAACAGCGCCACCAGCCCCAATGTCGGCAGGGCAACCTCGTCCATGATGCCAGTCAGGAAGTCGCGCGTGCCGCGATTCAATGTCAGCGAGGCCGCGAACCAGATGAGCATCTGGGTGAACCCTAGCGATACAAGGCCGACCAGTTTGCCCGCCAGAAGCTCGGTGGTGGTCACCGAGGAGAGAACAATCTCGATGATGCGTGACTCCTTTTCCTCGCTGACACTGTGTAGCAGGTAGCTGGTCGGAAATCCCATCAGGATAATCATGAAATAGGCCAGGAGGAAGCGATTCAGCCTCTGCTGTGGCCCCTCGATCACCTCGACGGGGGCCGAGCTGCTTTCCTCCACCACCATCGGGCGCAGGCGCAGGGGCTCGCTGGTTCGAGCCAGCAGCATTCTGTCATCGGTGTTTGCTTCCTGCACAATCATGGAGGTGAGCAGCTTTTGCACGATCTCTGCATCCTCCTGCGCTCGAAGTCTGGAGGCGATGAGAGCGCCCGTGACATAGACCGTCACCTCGCCTGACCTTAGATACTTCTCGTCCAGAATGAAGAGTGTCCTCACTTCCTCCTCAAAGAGGGCGCGTTTGCCAGAGCTCTCGCTCTCAAACACGACGATGGGGTCCTTGGCAACCTCAGAAAGGGCGGAAATCTGCGCCTTGTTGCCCGTTACCCCGATGGACTGGGTCGCCCCTGTGGGCGGGAGGTCAAAAATGAGAAGGTCTGAGGAGGTGCGCTCCCCGGAGCTGAGGGCCATCATGATGAGTCCCACCTGGGAGAATTGCATCAGCCCATACCAGAGCAATGGGATGAAGGTCGTGACGAGCATCACGGGGCGGCGCGCGACCTTGAAATACTCCAGGCGCGCGACCCGCCATACCTTCCATATGAAGTGCGTGGTATCTCTCATGGGCTCTGGCGGCTCCCCTCGATGAGCTCCAGAATCGCCTGAATCACGATCTCTGGCTGCTCAAGCGGAATATGGTGGCTACTTTCCTCGGCGATGATATGTTGCCCCCTCGTCGAGAGCGCCGCCAGCTCCCCGTGGAGCGCTAGCAGGCTCAGCGACTCCAACGCTGCTTGCTCTGCCAGAAGGCCAGGTGTCTCGCGGTCGCCCGCTGTGATGACCCGCAGCGGCAGCTCGCCCAGTGGGCCGCTTTCACGGAGCGGCGCAAAGCTCTCCTCGGCTCGCTCGCGTTCCTCCAATGCCGCGTCGATGGCCTGGGGCCGCAGGAAGAGGGCGTAGAGAGCCTCGCGTACCTCCGGTGGGTAGCGGGTGAAGAGCGGCGGGGCGTTTTGTTCCCCGGCTCGTCGAACCATGCCCACCTGCATCAGGGTGGCGAGCAGGCGGAACTGGGCCGCGCGGTCCCGCTCGTTCTGCTCGATAGCGGCGCGTATCTCCTCGGGGCGGCGCGTGCTCTGCGCCTCGTGCCAGGGGTCCACCAGCACCAACCCATGTACCTGCTCCGGGTGCTGGCTGGCGTAGAGGTGCACAAACACCCCCCCGAGACCATGACCTACCAGCAC
>JACCSL010000181.1 GCA_013812995.1 Ardenticatenales bacterium
GGTCTGGATGGCTGCCGCCGCCACGGTTGCCGCATCTCTCGCCGGGAAACTCTCACCCCGAACATAGGTGGCAGGCCAATAGCGCAACTGCGTCCCCGAGACCGACAGTTCAATTGGCGTGGCCCCGGCTGCCATCGTCACTAGTGCCACGTCGCGGGCTGGCCCCGTCACCACATGGTTGAGAGTCCCTGTGACTTCCATCGTTTCTCCGCTGCTGACTAGCGTCAGGTCGCTGGATACCTCAAGGAAAAGATCCCAGAGCGCCACCGGGCTGCTAGCCGCGTCCCCCACCCGGGGAATAGCGGGGACACGCCAGACACCCTCGTCGCGCAGCGCCAGGAGCGGGAAGGGCGATCCAAAGACCCCGATGCCGTGCGCGATCTGCTGAATCCCATAGCCCCGAAAGCTGTCCGCCGCTACCTCGGTTTCAAAATCCAGCGTTATTTTCACCTGCTCGCCTGGCTCCAGCGGCACCGGGAGGAAGACGCGCAGGGCGGTCCCGGCAGCCTCCATCTGGCTCTGCACGACTTGCCCGGCCACTCGCGGGTTGCTGGCCGCCATCCGCGAGCCGGTGTACATACTTTGCCCATTGCCATAAAGCCGCAGCACCACATCGCCCAGTGCTGTCTCGCCCGTGTTTGTTAGACTCAGGCGCATCTGTCCCCATAGGCGGGGCGGGGTCAGCGTGGCCGAGATGACATAATGTGGAAGAAGAGAAAAATCAGAAACAACCTGCTCCGGGTGTAATCGCGCCTGATGAATTGCAAAAGAAGCTGCCGCCGGGAAAACCAGCCCCGGAGGCGTGGGGGTTGGCGCAAGAGGCATGAGTGTGGCGGTGGGCAAGGACGGTGTTGTGAGCGCAGGGGGTAGCGTTGGGTCGGGCGAGGGTATGGCGATGCCTGGTTGCACTGTGGGAGCCAACGGGGTTGGCGATGCGGCAGAACTCGTCGCTATCGCTCTTGTCGGCGCGAGGGTTGCCGTGATGCGCCCTGCCGTTGGCTGGGGTGTGTCAGTGACCTCCCCGGCACAGGCGGCGAGGAAGATAGCAAGGATAAAATAACAGAGGCAACGATAGGTCATCTGCCAATTCCATTCACGAGTGAGCCAGCCGGACCATGACGCGGTTGCGCCCTGCCTGCTTCGCGGCGTAGAGGGCTCCATCTGCCTGGTCCAGGAGGGCGGCCAGATCGGACATCTCCGGGAGGAGCGGGGCAACCCCCATACTGGCCGTGATCGTAATCTGATAGTTATTGGTCGTAATCTCGGTCTGGGCGAGGCGCTGGCGCAGCCGCTCTGCGATGCGTTGCGCTGCGCCGATATCTGTCTCAGGGAGGAGCAGGACAAACTCTTCGCCCCCATAGCGCCCCAGAATATCGCTTCCTCGGATATCGTCCTGGCACAGATCGGCAACGGCGCGGAGAACCTGATCCCCGACCGCGTGCCCATAGTTGTCATTGATGCGCTTGAAATGGTCGATATCAAGCATGATGGCCGAGAGCGGTCGCCCCTCATAGCGGGCCTTGTGCAGGGCTGCCTCTCCTAGCTCAAAAAAATGACGGCGACTGTAGAGCCCGGTCAGCCCATCGCGCGTGGCGCGCCACTGCACCTCCTCGAAGAGCCGCGCGTTTTCGATGGCAATCGCGGCCTGGTTCGCCATCGTCTCCAGCAACTCTCGGTCCTGGGCGCTGAAGGGAGGCCCCTCCGGGTGATGGATGGCACGAATCAGCCCCAGAGCCTCTTCGTGGTAGTAGAGCGGAAGGCTCAAGAGATGAGGAGAGGCAGCCAGACTCTCATCGAGAGAAGGCTGACAGAGCACCGGGTCGATATTGGCAGCCCCCGCCCCGCCAGTTACGATCTGGCGGACGCGACCATTGGCCGGATCAAAGGTGAGCAGCAGCACCTGGTAGACGGCGAGTGCCTCCACCGTGCTATCGACCACCGCCTGGAGCATGGTGGGCAGCGTATCGCGCCCAATCAGCATGTGAGCCGCGCGGTAGAGGGCCTCGGTCCGGGTCAGCGCCTCTCGAAGTTGCTGGATCAGCCCATCGCGCTCCGCCTGGGCTTCCTTATAGGCGGTGATGTCGCGCGTGGCCGCCACACGCACGATGCGGCCCTGATAGGGCAGTGCCTTGCCGAGAATCTCGATGTGAAAGCGCCTTCCATCCTTCTTCAAGCCAAGTACCTGATAAGCTTCCCCATAGCCGGAAAGCATGTTCTGCTCCACGAGCGGCTGTGATTCCGGCGCAATAAATTCGAGAACCATCCGACCCGGAATCTCCAGTATCTCATAACCAAACATCTCTGCCACGGCGCGGTTGGCCTCCAGGATTTTACCCTTGTCGTGGATGACGATGCCCTCCAACGTGGCATCGGCCAGCCGTCGAAAGCGCTCTTCGCTCTCAGCAAGCGCAGCCTCTGCCTGCTTGCGCTCCGTAATATCATGCAGAAGCACGAGCCGCCCTGTTAGCTGCTCCCGACGACCATGAAGGAGAGAGACGCGAATATCAAAGTAGAGACTCTCTCCTGCGCGCTCCAGAACGACTTCCCGCTGCATCTCTCCCGCGCCACTTTCCAGCGCCACTGCCAGCGGCTCGGCCTCGGACAGTGTCTGACCGATCACCTGGGATCCCAGGAGGCGCAGGGCTGCCGGGTTCAGGTCCACCACTCGCCCCAGTTGATCCAGCACGAGAACCCCCTCATTCATCTTTTCCACCAGGGCTCCCCGTGCCACCGGCACAATATCCAGCAGCCGGAAGTAGAAGAGGCTCCAGCCCAGTGCGAGACCGCTCAGGCCAAAGGCAAAGGGGGTCAGGTCCAGCGGGCCGAAGGGGGTGTACTTGAAGACATAGGCAACATTGAACAGCCAGGGGATGAGCGCCCCGACCAGCAGGGTAACAACCTGCCCGCGATAGAGGCGGGAGGAACGAAGAATCTTGCCCAGAAAGAGGAAAGTTCCAAGCATCAGGAGCAGATAGGAATACGCGGTGTGAACCCAGAACCATCTTCCAGAATCCATCACCAGCATCGAGACCGTCCCTACCTGAAGCGTTGTAATCTCCCCCTGCCAGATCAACTGGTGTGCCTCATTGCTCCAGGCCAACAGCAACGTCACCATCGGGATCACCAGCAGCAGAGGAAAACGGCGGTGGTTCACCCACTGCTCGCGGCCAATATACTGAAGGACAAAGGCAAACCACACGACAGGCAGCACGGTGATCCCGATGTATTTTGTCTTGGCCCACAAGATTTTGCTGGGCACATACTCCAGGCCAAGTTCCAGCGCGTAGGCAACGCACCACAGAACAACACTGAGGAGGAAGAACACAAACAGTGTCGCGCCCGGCGAGGGTCTGCGTCGCCAGGCAGGGATGGCAAGCGCGGCCTGGAGCATTGCCACCAGGAGGAGGAGCAGGCTGTAAGACATAGACTGCCAAGCGTGCATGGAAATTCCTTATTCGATAGAACAAGCACTCCTAGCAGTCTACGGGAGAACACTTCCCCTGGTCAATTTCTCGACCGGACAGGGTTGAGTCACTCGGGGTCGGGGCGATAGGGCCAACCCTGCTGGTCCAGGGGGTCGAGGTTGTCGAGGAATTGCAGCAGCCGCGCCGCGAAGCACTCCGGCTGCTCGACAGGTGGCATGTGACCCGCAGCGGGCACCGCCTCCAGCTCCGCCCCTGTGATGGCTTTCTGCATGGCCTGCGCATCGGCCAGCGGCGTGATCTTATCTTCCTCCCCCACAAGGATCAGCGTCGGGCGGTTGATGGTTGCCAGTGTCTCCGTGGAATCCGGGCGCTCGGCCATCGCGCGCAGCGCCGCCGCGATACTCTCCGGCGCTGTCGCGGTCATGATCTCGCGCCACTGCTGGCGCAGCTCCTCCGTCGCCTGGGGGGCAAAGAGCTTCCCTGTCATCTCCTCTGCAAACCCGGCGCTGCCCTCGCGCAGCACTCGCTCGGCAGTGGCGAGGCGACCCCTGGCTCCCTCCTCGCTGTCCGCCGGGGCACGGGTATCCGAGAGCACCAGCGCCCGAATGCGCTCGGGGTAGCGGCGGTAGAACTCGAAGGCAATATAGCCACCCATCGAGAGCCCCACCAGCACCACCGGGCGTTGCTCGCCACTCAGATCAAGCAGCGTGGCGAGATCCTCTACATACTGCCCCATGCTGCTCTCCTGGCTGAGATCACTCTGCCCAAACCCACGAAGGTCCGGGATGATGAGCCGATATTCTTCTTGAAGCAGAGGGATGAGGGGCATCCATAACTCCCCCGAGAGCGGGAAACCATGAATAAAAAGGAGGGGCTCGCCTGCCCCATAGCTCTCGTAATGCATAACACTACCGTGGATCGTTGCTTTCACCGCGATACTCCTTCACAATTTGAAGAGATACATAATCAGAGCAGCAAGATGTAGGCCCGCCTCGCAGTAAAAATGGCCCTGAATGGTTGAAAATGTTAAACTGAGAATCGCTCATCCCTGTTCCATTTATCACCCTACTGCAACCTTCGGGAACTGACCTATGCGCCCTATCTATTTGGCAGACCTATCGTGGCCCGATGTGGAAGAGTACCTCACCCGTGATGATCGGCTCCTGTTGGTGACGGGTGCAACAGAACAACATGGCCGGCATCTCCCGGTCGGTACCGATAATATCATCCCCTTTACCCTCGCAGAGCGCCTCTCGACCCGGACCGGCATTCCCATTGCGCCCGTCATGAACTATGGGGCCAGCGAGGCCCACATGGCCTTTCCAGGCACCTTTAGCCTCTCCACCGAGACGCTTCAGGCCGTCTACCTGGACCTCATTCAGAGCAGCTACCGCCAGGGCTGGCGACGGCTCTTTATCATGAATGGGCATGGCGGGAACATCGCTGCCTGGAGCTGGGCTGCCACGGTGGCAACCAAGGTCAAGAAGGATCTCAAACTTTATCTCAGCCACTGGTGGACCGAGGCAAGGGTGCGGGATTTCATGCGCGAGGCTGTCGGCCGGAACGAGGGACACGCCGGTCTTGAGGAAACCGCCATGATGATGGCGGCGCGCCCCTATCTCGTGAGGCTCAACGAGGCGCAGGGCCACGCAGACATCTCTGAAGACATCTGGACCCACTCGGCGGAGGAAGTGCGGCAACTCATTCCCCTCGGAGCGATTGGGGAAAACCCCGCTCAGGCGACCACCGATCTCGGCGAGCAGTTGGTCGAGCACCTGGTGCGGGAGTATGAGGCACTTATCCAGGGTCCGTGGTAATGGCTACGCCTGCCCCCTGCTCGGTGCACGGCATAAACCTTGCAGAAAGTAGGGTGGGAGCCAATTGACACACTCCCAGGGCCAGAGGCACCTGGGATTCTCGGAAGGGCAAGCCCCGCCGAGCCACATGGCTGGTGTCCGCAGCGCTACGCCACTGATCCGTAGATCGAGAGACGATACGTTGGTGATACGACTGGAACCTTGGTGTGGTCCAGATTTTACGCGGCGACCTCTTCGC
>JACCSL010000219.1 GCA_013812995.1 Ardenticatenales bacterium
CGCGTCGTTAGCCCCGCAGGGGCGCACCGGAGCCCGGCGATGAATCGCCGGGCGGGCGTGGCCTAGGAGAGCCTTTCCTCTCTGCAAAAGATCTGGGTAAGGAGTAGGGTGGGTCGGCAGGAGGCTCTGGTAGAGAGAAAAACGTCTCACAGGGATGCGGGCGGTCAATAACGTCGGGGTTTGAGCACCAGGGGCGTATCGCCCAAACCCCGACGTTATTCCGGCTTTGCTCCCCAGGCGCTACCCGCTCTCCCTGCAAACAAGCTGTGGCCCCTCTTGCAGTGCCCTATAATTGTCAAAAGTCCAATATTAAAGTCTATGGCAGCAAGAACTATGCCCCTTCCGATGATCCCCGATAATCCAGCGTTGGGTGATGGCTTCTCCACAAGGTGGGCAAGAAAATTGCTAACTCCTTCTGAGTTGCACCTTATTCCGTCACTTCAACTCAGGAGGATCTACGATTGAGCTTTTCGCGTCTTCCGCGTCATGTCGGATTTATCCCCGACGGCAACCGCCGCTGGGCCAGAGCGCGCGGCTTACCGCCGGGCGATGGCTATGCTGCCGGGTTGGAGCCTGGCTTTCGGCTGATGCAGTGCTGCCGGGAGCTAGGAATTGAAGAAGTCTCGATCTATGGCTTTACTAAAGAGAATGTACACCGCCCAGCGGCGCAGGTCGATGCCTTTCGCAAAGCCTGTGCCAAGTTCGGGCGCTATGCCATCGAGGCCGGAGTCGCGTTGCTGGTGGTGGGGGATACGCGCTCGGCGCTCTTCCCGGATGAGCTGCGCCCCTTCACGGAGCAGCGCACCGAGGGCGACATCCGTGTGAATTTCCTGGTGAACTATGGCTGGCAGTGGGATCTGCATACGGCTCTGAAGCACGCCCAGCAGATGGAGAATCTTCCTTTTTCCAGTACCAATGACGTGCTGGCCTCGCGGCAGGTGTCACGAATCGAGCTGGTGGTGCGCTGGGGTGGCCGAGCACGGCTCTCGGGGTTCTTGCCGCTCCAGTCGGCGTATGCAGATTTCTACAGTCTGGAGACGCTCTGGCCTGAGATGCGACCGGAGGAGTTTCTCACGGCTCTGGACTGGTATCAGACGCAGGATGTAACAATGGGTGGGTAGCGCAAGCTCACCGCTCCACGGGGGCAACGACCACACCCAGGCCACGCGACCCGGTGTGTGCCCCCAGCGCGGCAGAGGTTCTGGCGGTGTAGAGCCAGCGCACATCGAAGTGCTGGCGCAGCATCGCGGCGACCTCACCTGCTTCTAGCTCCATATCACCATGCAATACCTTGACATACTCCCCCGAGTCGAACTCGGGGGATTCTGGGCTCAGGCAAGGCGTGCAGGCGAACCTGGCTGACCGCCTCTCACCCACCGGTCGATGCCCCAACCGGCGTGTTGACGAATACTGGAACTGCACCGAGCATTCGGTTCAGATTTTACGCCACGGCCTTCCCGTGGCAACCGCCGATCTGAAGTTGGTAAGGTGGAGGGTGGGAAGTTTGACGCTGCCTCACCCGCTAGCGCCAGAATATCAGTTCTGTTTCGCGATGTCAAGGCTCAATCTCGGTACTTTCTCGGTGCTTCAACCTTGCCGCGCCCTTCGCCTAAAGCGCCCGCCTAGAGCGCCTACCGTTGGTACTGTTGGCATCCCTCCGCTCGAAGCGGAGGGTTTTCGGGCGCTTACGACTATAAAGCGGCCCGGCTGCCCGTCGCCTCGAAGAAGCAACTTTTCTTCGGCTACCAACGCTACCTGCTCATCACCTTCAACGGCTTGATCGTGGATTTTGCCTTAGCCCCGGCTAACGCGGATGAGCGCGATGTGGCCGAAGAGCTCCTCCTGCCCTATACCGACTTAACCATCATTGGGGACAAAGGCTTTATTCGTGAAATCTTCCAGACGTTCTTGCAGGTGGTCCAACGCATTCTGCTGCTGACCTTGCCGCGCGTCAATCAAAAACGGCAACTGTCCCCCTTGCTCACCCACCTTATCAACCGTGTCCGTCAACTGATTGAGACCGTCAATGGTCAATTCGCCGCTCAGTTCAACATTGAACAAACTCACGCCCGTTCTTTTTGGGGCTTGGCGACGCGCCTCCATTCTAAACTCGCCGCCCACACCCTCTGCATCTATCTCAATCGCTTGTTTGGCAAGGAAGACTTTCTCCAAATCAAGTCTCTTGCCTTCCCTAACTCTTAGCTTCATTAACTATCACTTTGCCCTAACTATACACCGAGTCACCTATTTCTTGGAACCGCCTTACTGCGCCTAACCCCGCCCTGCGCCACCATATAGGCATAGTTGTTGCTAGGACAGCAACACCCCTGATGAAGAGGTGCATGAACAACGTGGTGGAGCTCCTTCAACAACTTGGCTTTGGGGAGTACGAGGCACGAGCGTATAGTTGCAACTCCTATAGAAAACTACGGAAGTCGTTCGTGCGGCGTGAACCACACGGGCGTAACTACGGACGCCGCTATCCCGTTGGCCTGTGGCCTGAAGTTAGCGAAGTTGTTGGGAGCATAGGACACCCAGCTCTACAGGTTTTATGTGTGGGAAGAGGAGACGAGGAGACGCTGACGGTCCATACCCAGCAACGGTTGCTCCTTGAACTCGCAAGTTGTTACATCCCGCAGAGCATCGCCCTGACAGCGGTGCTCCACGATTTAGCAGAGTGGCAGGCGCAGGTCTTGGCACCCGAAACCCGTGCCATTCTGGATCAACTGGAGCTTGGTGCGCCTACCACCCGTTGGCCGACGCACGTCCCGCACCTCCTCCCGGGTTGGAGAGCCGAATCGCCGAGGGATAGCCCGGCTCCTGCCTCGGAGTGACGCCCTGCCTATGAATGCAAACGATTCTCGCCACCGACGCACAGAAAGAGGAACTTCATGGAAAGTCGAGCGAAATTTCTGGGACATGCGATTCACCCGATGCTGATTGTCTTTCCGCTGGGACTGCTCATCTCGGCGGTCCTCTTTGACCTATTCTACCTCATGACCGGGAACGCGAGCCTGAGCACCGTGGCCTACTGGAACATCGCCGGGGGCGTCATCGGCGGGCTCCTGGCCACAATCTTCGGCTTGCGAGACTGGCTCGCCATCCCCGAGGGAACCCGCGCCAAGGCCATCGGTCTCTGGCATGGGGGAGGCAATGTGGTCGTCATGGGACTCTTTGCTATTGCCTGGTACCTGCGCCGCGACGACCCGGCGCACCTGACCTCCACGATTCCCTTTGTTCTGGAGGTGATCGCGATAGGTATGGGGGCCACCACCGGCTGGCTGGGCGGCGAACTCGTCGGGCGGCTGGCCGTGGGCGTAGACCCCGGTGCGCACCTCAACTCGCCCAGCTCGCTCTCTGACAAACCCGCCTCCGCCTCTGTCGATGAGCGCCCCTCGGTCGTGGGGGACTAGCCCCGGATGCGCCATCTCCAAAGCCTGCGCACGCTCTTTGGCATTAGCGTCTTCTGGCTGGCGCTCAGCATGCTTTTCGATGGCCTGAATGCGCTCGTGCTGCCCAGCCAACTGCTGGCTCTGGGGGGAGAAGGGGCCGAGGCCACCCGCTTGGGCCTCGTCTCGTTTGTGGGACTCCTTGCCGCTATGCTCGTCCAGCCCGTGGCGGGAGCCCTCAGTGACGAACTCCGTCCGCGCTGGGGGCGGCGCGGGCTGCTCGCCCTGGGGGTCCTGCTCCTGCTCACGAGCCTGCTCTTCTACCGCATGGCCCAAACCCTCATCGCGGTGTTCCTGGGCTACCTGCTCGTCCAGGTGGCGGCGAGCCTTGCCCAGGCCGCCCAGCAGGGCTTTCTGCCCGATCTCATCTCGCCCGAGCAACGCGGCGTGGCTTCGGGCCTCAAGGGCTTCATGGACCTCGCAGGCGCGATGCTGGCCTTCGTTGTGCTGGGAGAGTTGCTCAACAGGGGCGGGAGCAGCACGGCTCTGCTCGTCATCGGGGGCGTGATCCTGCTCGCCTTTATCCTGACGCTCCTGCTGGTACGGGAACCCACGGAGCCTATCCAACCCACCCTCCAGCACCGCGCCTTGTGGGAGGCGTTCCGGCTTGATCTACGCGAGCATCACGCCTTTGTCTGGCTCATCGTTTCCCGCTTTTGCTTCCTGCTTGGCACCTACGCGGTGGGACGCTTCCTCCTCCTCTTCGTGGCCGAGCGTCTGCGCCTTGATCCGACGCAGGCCGCCGAGGAGACCGGAATACTGCTGGGACTCCTGACGCTCGTAACAGCGCTGGCCCATCCGCTCGCCGGATGGAGCACAGATCGCCTGGGGCGACTCCCCCTGATGCTCGCCGGGGCAGCTCTGAGCGCGCTAGGGGTGCTCCTGCTGATCCTGGCCCAGTCGCAGGGCCAGATCCTCCTCTTTGGAAGCCTCATGGCGCTCGGCTCGGCAGCCTTTGCTAGTGCCAACTGGGCATACACCGCCGACCTCGCGCCCCAAGCGGAGGCAGGCCGCTTCTTTGGCCTTGCCAATATCGGCACCGCAGGCGCGGCAGCGGCGGCAGGGCTCTTTGGGCTACTGGTGGACGGGGCCAATACCCTACTGCCTGGGAGTGGCTACACCGTCCTCTTTCTCGCCTGTGCGCTCGCCTTCGGGGTGAGTGCCCTTGCCCTGCGCGGCGTGCGGTCCTCTCCCGAGATCCCCCTCTTGTCTACGCTCGAAAGCCACTGAACCCTGCTCTAAAGGAGGCATCCATGCCCACCGTACCAGACTGGCTCGCTTACGCCTACGCGCCTCTTGTGCCCTACCTCAAGAAGATCAAGATCACGCGCGAGGGACCGCGCGGTCATGCCCCCGAGGATATCCTGCTGCCCGAGGGCTACGTGGCCGAGCTGGTCGCCACCGGCTTCAACGCCCCTGACCACTGCTGCTTCGACGATCAGGGGAACTGCTATGTTTCTGAATCAGGCCACAAGAGCGATTCCTCGCCGCGCATCCTGCGGGTGAACGTTCAGAGCGGCGAGGTCGCGCCCTTCTTCGAGTTCCCGGAGGCGCGCTGGGTCAAAACGGGGGCGCTGACGGGTGCGTGCTGGCACGCAGGCTACCTGTACGTGATGAACACCGACACCCTCTCCCGCATCGGCCCGGATGGCACGCTGGAGGACATCGTGACAGGGTTGCCAGGGCGGGGCGATCACCAGGCCAACTATCCGGTCGTCGGTCCCGATGGGAAGCTCTATTTTGGCGTGGGGAGTGCCACGAATTATGGGGTAGTGGGGCCAGATAATTTCGGCTTCGAGTGGCTGCCCACCTTCTCGGACTTCCATGACGTGCCCGGCCAGGATGTGACGCTCGTGGGACGCAGCTTTGAGTCAAAGAACGTGCTGGGCTCCATCACCGAGACAGTGCAGACGGGGGCCTACCTGCCGTATGGTACCCCCAGCCAGCCGGGGCAGGTGATCCAGGGAGCAGTCAAGTGCACCGGCTCGGTGTTGCGTTGTAACCCGGACGGGAGCGAGTTGGAGTTGGTGGCCTGGGGGTTGCGCAATCCCTATGGCATCGCCTTCGATCCCGAGGGGAGACTCTTTGTAACGGAACACGGCAGCGACGACCGGGGCTCGCGCTACATCGTGGGCGACCTGGATGACTTCTATGAGATCCGCCAGGGAGCCTGGTATGGCTGGCCGGATTTCGCCTCCGGCATCCGACTGGACGATCCATACTGGGGCGAGGAGGACAAAGGCTATGGCCGCGAACCGCTCCTGACCGAGCACCCCGATCCGAACCCACCCAAACCCTTCGTTTCGTTTGAGCCCCATGTCGGGGCCAACGGCGTGGCCTTCAGCAAGGATGCGAGCTTTGGCTTCCGGGGCGATGCCTTCGTCGCCCTGTTCGGGGATCTGGCTCCCGTCACCACGCAGCACATGACCCCCGCAGGCTTCAAGATCGTGCGTGTGGATATGCGCGCCCGACGGGTGGTCGATTTCGCCGTCAACCGAATGACTGGACCCGCCTCCAAGCTGCCCCATGAAGGCTTCGAGCGACCCTCCCACTGCGAGTTCGGTCCTGACGGCGCGCTCTACGTGGTGGACTTTGGGGAGATCGAGATCGCGCCGGAGGTGGGCGGCGTGCGCATGCAGCAGCAGAGCGGCTCGGTGTGGCGTATCCGCCGCACCGAGGGACCACGCGGCGAGCGTCCGCCGGAGCCCATCGTAATCCCACTCTACGCCCTGCAAAGCCTGGCCGCCATCGGGGGTGCCATTGGGCTGGGGGCGGCGGGGGCATGGCTCCTGCGCAAATGGCTGGGGGAGGGGGAGGCAGAGCCTTGAAGGCCAGTGCCTGCGTGTCAGGGCAGGCGCGCGACTCAGTCC
>JACCSL010000220.1 GCA_013812995.1 Ardenticatenales bacterium
TCGAAGAGCGTCAGGCTTTCGTTGTAGACGATCCGTGCGCGCTCGTAATTTCCCAGGCAATAGGTGACATCCCCAAGGTTGCGGAGCGATAGGGCCAGCCCCCATCGGCTTCCGCTGCTCTGGTAGAGCCCCAGGCTCTGCTCGTAGAGGTGCTGCGCCTCCTCGACCTGTCCTAGTGCCAGGGCGACCTCGCCGCGCCCGGCCAGCGCGCGCGCCAGATTGCCCTTATCGTCGAGGCGCTCGAACGCCTGCTGGCTCTCTTGATAGAGGGACGCGGCGCGGTCGTACTCGCCGCACATCAGCGCGACCTCGGCCAGGCGGCTGACCACAAAGGCGATCCCGCGCTCTTCTTCCTGCGCCCGGAAGAGACGCAGGCTATCCTTGAAAAGCTCTCCTGCCTGCCGATATTCCTCATGCGCCAGGGCAACAATACCAAGGTTGGCAAGCATCCAGGCCACATTGGTCAGGTTGCCCAACCGCTGCCAGATGGCGAGGCTCTCCTCGTAGCGCGCCCTGGCTTGCTCCATGTCGCCAAGGCTGCCACGTAGCAGGCTAGAGCCAAGCAAGACATTGGCTCGGGCGGTGGAAGTCGAGGCCCCGTTGTTATCTGCCGCATCGCTCTGTGTCAGCGCCATCTCGACCCAATGATCTCCCTCGCTCAGGTAGCCGCGCACGTACCAGAAGCGCCAGAGCGCGGCCACGAGCCGTAGGGCTCGCTCTGCATCGCCCTTGCCCTGGGCCCAGGTCAGCGTCGCGCGCAGATGGTCGTATTCCATCTCCACCTGCTCAATCCAGGCCCCCTCCTGCGCCTCCCCGGACGGCGGTAGGGCAGACTCCGCCAATTCCAGGTAATAGTTGATGTAGCGATGCTGGAGTTTCTCTCGGTCGGGGCGCAGAACCAGCCGTTCGTGGGTGTGGCGACGCACCGCGTCGGGCAGAATGAAGCGCAGGGGTGCCTCGGGTCGCTGGATGACATGGTGGAGGAATCCTTTCTCCACCAACGTCTCCAGGGTGTCCAGCAGCAGGTCGGAGCCTACGAAGCGCGTGTCGGGCAGAAGTTGCTCCTCCTCACCAAAGCCATTCCCTCCAATCACCGCGCGCGCCGCCTCCAGCGTAAAGCTGCTCACGAAAAGTGAGGATCGCACGAGAATCTCCTGCTCTACCCTGTCCAGCAGATCGCAACTGCGACAGATGAGGGCCGTGAGCATCTCGCCGTATCGGGGCGATAGCCAGCCCAGATCGTGACTATCCGGCGGCTCTATCTCCAGGAAGGAGAAGTCGGTCTCCAGCGCGTGCTCGGCGAACCCAGCCACGAGCTCGATAGCCAGGGGCAACCCTCGAAGCTGTGTGACCAGGGCGGCGACACCTTGGGCATTCTCCCGCGTCAGGGCAAAGGTGGGGTGGAGCCTCTGGAGCCGCTCCAGGAAAAGCGCCACAGACTCATCGTGGGCCAGAATCTCGGGGGCGGGCAAAGCGCCTGATTCTGGCAGGGCCAACGGGGGCACCGGGAAGGCCCGCTCGCCGGTCAGCCCCAGCGCCGTGGGATGGGTGACGATGATTTTAAGCTGCGGAGCGACCTCCAGCAGCTTCCCGAGCAGCGAGGCGGCTCCAGTGGCCCGCTCGAAATCGTCCAGGATGAGAAGCATCTGTTTCTTACGTAGGGCGCTCTGGAGGCAGCCCTCCAGCGGTTCGCTGCCATCCTCACGCACGCCGAGTGCCTGAGCGATCATCGCCCCCAACAATGGTGGCTCCTGGAGAGAAGAAAGCGAGACGAAGAAGGCCCCCTGCTTGAACTCCTCCAGGAGATAGGCGGCGGCCTGCACCGCCAGTCGCGTCTTGCCAATCCCCTCGGGGCCGGACAGGGTCAACAGCCGCACCTCGGGCTGGCGTAGCCGGTTGGCAATGGCCTCAACGATGCCATCGCGCCCCACAAACGAGGTGAAGTAGGCAGGGAGATTGTTCGGGCGCAGGTCCACGGTCCGGAGCGGCGGGAACTGGGAGGGAAGATCGTAGGGAACGAGCTGATACAGGTGCGCGGGCCGCACCATATCTTTCAGGCGGTGGGTGCCAAGATCCCACACCTCGGCCCCGGCCAGGTGTCTATCCCCCAGCTGTTTGCGAGTGGCGGGGGTAAGGAGAATCTGCCCGCCATGCCCGGCATCCAGAATGTGGGTCACGCGGCTGAGACCCTCGCCCACGTAGTCGCCCTCACTGACATACGCGGTGCTGCTGTGGAGGGTCATCCGCACCCGCAGCCGACCGGCACCCTCCTGCCACTCTTCCCCATGAAAGGCATGTTGCGCCGCGAGCGCCGCCCGTGCCGCGTCGAAGGCGCTGTCAAAGGCCGCGCAGAAGAGGTCGGCTCCTGCGATGAAGAGCATCCCGCCATTGATCTCGACGGCCGTCCGCAGCAGGAGATCGCACTGTGCCTGCGCGCCATTCATGGCCTCGGGGTGGCTCTCCCAGAGGCCGGCGCTGCCCTCGATATCGGCGAAGAGAAAGGTCACATTCCCTGTGAAGAGGCCGGGCATCAATAGGTCGGCACCCTTGCGCCAGTGGCTGCTGGGGGTATAGGAATAGGCATTCATAGAAAAAACCCGCTTCTGTGGGGAAAGTTCAATACTTACCCAGAGCAAGTGTTATTCCAAGAAATAATAGGTGCCAGGGCAGTTGCTCTGCCGCCTCAAAGCGTCGATAATTGCTCCAGGTCACCCACGAAGGAGCACCCCCATGAGCGTTCTTGAGGCCAGGCAGCTGAACAAGCATTATCAGATGGGCGAGGTCATGGTCCGTGCCCTGGACAACGTAAATCTCGTGGTCAACCAGGGAGAATTCGTCGCCATTATGGGGCCATCCGGCTCGGGCAAATCCACGCTCCTGCATCTGCTGGGCGGGCTGGATACCCCGAGTGATGGGGAGATCACGCTGGCCGGTCAGCCCCTCTCGCGGCTGAGCGACAACGAGATTACCCTCGTGCGGCGGCGACGTGTGGGTTTCATCTTCCAGTTCTTCAACCTGCTCCCCACGCTCACCGCTGAGGAAAACGTGGGCTTGCCGCTGCTCATCGACGGTCAGGACCTCGCACGTCACCGCGAGAAGATCAACAAATTGCTCGCGCTGGTCGGGCTGGCGGACCGCAAGCACCACAAACCCAACCAGCTCTCGGGCGGGCAGCAGCAGCGCGTCGCCATCGCACGCGCCTTCGTGAACGACCCGGAGATCGTGCTGGCCGATGAGCCCACGGGGAACCTGGACTCGAAATCTGGCACCGCTATCCTGGAGCTGCTGCGCCGCACCTGCGCCGAGCTACGCGCCACCATCGTCATGGTCACCCACGACCCGCGCGCCGCCTCCTACGCGGACCGCGTGGTCTTTCTCAAAGATGGACAGATCGTGCGCGAGCTACAAAAGGTGGGCGACGAGCATAATGTCCAGACCATCATTGATGTGATGGCGGGGCTGGACCTGTAGAAGCTGTAACGCGGAAAGCTGCGCTATGAAAGCCATTCCTCCAAAACAGAAGTTCATCTCAGGCAGGGCAACGCTGGAATACGTCACATCCGGCAAGGGCTCGCCTACCATCGTACTTATCAATGGCTCCGGCGGCCCTATCGAAGGGTGGTACAAGGTGTATGCGCCGCTCGAAGCGTTGGGAACCGTGGTTGCCTATAATCGCCCCGGTATGGGTGGCAGCAGCAAGCCATCTGAACCGCAAACGGGCGATGTTCTTGTCAAAGGACTTCGCGCTCTATTGCGGCACATCGGGTTGACGCCGCCCTTCTCGTCGGTCACTCCCTCGGCGGACTCCTTGTCAACCTCTTCGCGCGGTCGTTTCCTGGCGAGGTATCGGGTGTGGTACTGCTCGATGCCACCGCCCCCGAAGATGTCAGTGTGATGGCAGCTCACCAGAGTACTTTTCAGCGCGTCGCCCAGCGCGTGTTGGACGCGGTTCTGGGCAAGGATAAATTCGGCGAGACGGAGCATGTCACCCGCACGGTTGACCTCATCAACCAGGCTGGCCCATTCCCGGATATCCCCCTGATCGCAGTGACAGGCGGGAAGCCAGCGATGGCCTGGGCCACCCCGGCCCTTGCCGCGCGCGGCGAACACCAGCGCCAATTGGCCGCGCTGTCACCGAGGGGAAAACAAATCATTGCCAGCCGAAGTGGTCACTTTCCTCAGTTCACCGAGCCAGAGGTTGTGGTACAAGCCGTGCGCGAGGCGATGTCGGTAATGATGAATAACGTTGATCGCACTACATGATATCTCAGGGAGATAACCAACCTGGGGTTTAACAATCTTGGACGCACTGGTGTAAAAGTGAGTCGCTTCGATCCAACGCGTATGACGGAGCATATCCAGGTATGGCGGGGCAAGCACGGCGATGATCAGCCGCTGTTCGGGCCATTGCCCGCGCAGCGGCTGGGCGATGTGGTCGCCTACGAGTTTCAGATACCGGAGCACTTTGTGCCTGCTCCGGGTCGCTCCGATGTCGAGCGCACATTCGTGCTGTTGGATGTCGGGGTGAGTTTCGCCAACCCTTTCTACTTCACGGGCGCGGAGGCTGACACCTGGTACGTGGACCTCATTTCTGTCGAGCAACAGGGCGATTGCTACATCTTTCGCGACCTCTACATTGATGTCTTCGTGCCCACCGATGGGCGTCACTACCGCCAACTGGACCTGGACGAGTTCGCCGATGCCATCGCCAGCGACGCGCTCTCGATGGCAGACGCAGTGGACGGGCTGCGCCGCTGGCAACGCTTCCTGGACCGCTACCTGCACGCGGACCGCTGGCCGTCCGCCGCCTGGACGGATTTTCCGCCCCAATCGATACAGGTGCTCCGCGAGATCGCCGAACCGTTTGGCAAGCCGGTGCGGTGGGAGGGGTGATACACCCATCTCTTGCTAGACTGCTGTACCCTTGTCAGACAATGTAGCATGTCCTTCAGTTCCCATCGGCGCGCACTCTTTGACTCATCAAAGCCATTCTCGCACAGGGCTTCCCATGCAAGATCCTGCGCGTTGCATGTTGCAAGCAAATTGGGTGTGGAGCGAGAGGTGGCTATTGAGGTTGTCAGGGGGCGGACTGGAGTAAATCTCTATAGTCCTGAAGATGAGGCGTCGCTGCTCGTTGCGTTCGCTCTGTTGGAGGCATTGCGGCAGGGGGAGGAAACTTTATAGCCCTGACGTTCACCCCGCCAACAACTCCAGCAGCGCGAGGCTATGCTTCTTGCCCCCATCCCCTGCCATTGCCTCCGGGCCGACACAGGCGGGGCAGCCCTGCCCGCAGGGGCAGTCGCGGATGAGGGCGACGGTGGCGCGCAGCAGCTCATGGTGCAGCGCAAAGAGCTGCTCCGCGAAGCCCACGCCGCTGGTATAGACCCGACATTCCGCATAGAACGAGTGTTCTTTGAGAATTAAAGGCTAAATCGAGGCCAAGTTGACCATAACGCTGGCCTGGAGAGCCATCAATGCTCCTCGAAAGGTCTTGGGGGCGCGGTTTGGACTCCTTGGAACATCACGCACAGAAAATCAGCGTAGTGCCGTGTCGCCAAAGGTATGCTCTTTACCATTTATGGTCAAAGAACCACTAGATTTGCCCGCAATTCGGTTAATTCCCAAAACACATTTGTTCTATGCGGAATGTCGGATA
>JACCSL010000235.1 GCA_013812995.1 Ardenticatenales bacterium
GCGCGTGACCACGCGCCAGGCTTCTCTATTTAGCTTTCCGCGACCTCGCTCAACCATCAGGAAGTCCCTGAATTGCCATGCAGATCGCGCGGGGGAGAGCACCATAGCCCAATCCCAGGATAGCCTGCTGGCCCCGCGCGCGGATCTCGATACAGAAGAGATCGGAGTCATCCTGGCGCATGGTTGCCACCCACCCGCGTTTGGGTAGCTCGCGGAGGAGTTCCAGGGCGGGTGCGTCCTGCGAGGAGGGAGACCATGCTTCCCAGCCGTGATCCCAGCGCCCCCTGAAGTTGGGCAGATGGTCAAGGGAGAAGGGAGTTCCCCTGATGACGAACTGGCCGCGCCGAACCCAGTACCAGACCTCACCCGTGTCGGCCAGGGCATCAGGGTCGGAGGGCTTTGTCCACCCCATGAACTGGGCCATTGCGATGTCGAGTGCCAGGTCTGCTTCCAACATCTCTTGCTCGGCGGTGTGTGCAGGAACGGTTGTGTCTGAGGTCGGGGCCATGTATGTGATTCTCCTCGTGAGTTGGGTTAGCTCAAGCATAGAAAATCAGGGCGACAATCGCTTAGCCTGCCATCGCCTGTGCCTGGAGGGCGCGCACTGTGGGCGCGGCCAGGGGCTGGCTGCACAATGGACAGATGTCCAGGGCGCGCGCCTGCTGTATCTCCTCTCGCTCATCCGCCTCCAGATCCTCCCAGGTCTCGCCACACTCGTACCAGCAGGCCGGGCAGATCATAGGATGAGCACTGAGAGGCCGCTGGCGCTTGGGAGCCAGGAGCGCTGCATGGAGGCGACCCAGGTAAGAGGGGAGGGCAACCCGGTAGGCATACTCCCGTTGAGATAGGCCACTCTTCTTCTGATGCTCCAGATCGCGCCCGAAGCGCCCGTTCCATGCGGCGGAGTCGGCCGAGATAACCTTCGGTGGCAGGGCAATATCCTGTTGGAGGAGGGAGAGCTTGACGCCCCAGAGATGTAGGGGAACATCGGGCAGCTCCGCGAGCACCACGTCGATGATGCAGCGGACCTCCTCCGCATTGCGGCGACCACACAGCGTACCGATGCCCACGCGCCAGGCAATGTTATTGCGCCCCTCATAGATGCGGCGCATCTCGTCGATCAGAGGCCGGAGGGCGCGTGCGTGCGCACGATAGTCCTCGACCTGCCAGCCTTGCACGGTTGGTACCCAGGCCCAGCTCGCGCTCCGACACCGCTCCCAGAACCACCACGCCGTTTCGGTGATCGCCTCCTGGCGCTCTGGCACAGTCGGCAGCCAGCAGGAGGAAAGCGGCTGGCAGGTGAGATCCGGTAGCCCTGCCCAACATGGCTGCACCATGCGCAGCCACCCGAGATACTGCTCCATAGAGTAGCGATAGCGCCCGCCCCAACGTGTAGTAGCAACGTAGCCGCCGGGGTCCACCGCAATGTGCGAGAGGTGCCGGAGATCAGGGATAGGGAGTTGATCGACGACATCGGGACGCACACGGCCCTTGCGACGTGCGAGTTGGCGGAGGCGCTGGTTGGCAAAGCTGGACACCGGCAGCAGCACAGGAACGTCCGGCTGATAGGAGCGAATGGAGCTCGCATCAAGCGTAGCGTAGAACATTGGCTTGGACATGGTGTGGCACCTGGCGCTTTGCAGATCGGCTGTATCGGTACGCCAGTATCGCGGGGGAGGGGAACTTAACGGGCCGCAGCGAGCCGTCCACGTAGGGAACCTCTGCTTCGTGAGCCAGCACGCGCGCACCGCTACGCTGCACCAGGTCGTGCAACGAGCCCACATGGTCGATGTCCTGGTGGGTGATGAGGATGCGCCGTAGCGCTTCCACGCGCAGCCCCGCCTCCGCCAGCGCCTCTTCCACCAGATCAGCGGAGCCCGGAATGCCCGTGTCTATCAGGGTCGCACCCTGCTGCTCATCCAGGAGCAGCAACAGGTGGATGTGCCGCACCTGGCCGCCTAGCGCCATCGGAAGCACCAGCACATACAGCTCATCGCTCAACTTCATGGGATCTCCTCGGGTTCGGCCCGGCCTGCCCTCCGGCAGCCAACGTCCATAATGCCGGAGGGGGCTATGAATGGAACAGACCACACGCGCAATAGGTTCGTGGCGGTGTGGTCTGGCCTCCCGGCTGGCGGACGAAGCGAGCGGGAAACAGTCTCAGTATAGGCGCGGCCCGTCTCGGACGGCAAGAAACAGGCTGAGGCATCTGGACCAGGTAGCGGATAGGTGCTACCTGGAAAAGCGGAGCCTTCTCTTGCGACTGATCCCACCCGAAAAGCTGCACAAGATCGCCATCTGGGCCGGCTCTGGGCCGAGGTCCAGGTGCTGCGGGCGCGCTACCGAGGTCGCGCAGGGTCTGGCGCGGGCCGAGCCGGCGCTACATGAGCGCGACATCACGCTACCCGCCGCCCTTGCGCCCGAGGAGCTGGCCCGCGCTCAGACAACGGGGCACGCTACATCTCCCCAAGGCGGCGCAGCTCCTGGTGCATCAGGTCGGGGATGGCAGCCGCAGGACTCCCTTTGACCGTTTCGGCAAGCTGCTTGTAATGCGCGCGTTCCTCGTCATCTGCGAGATGGAGCTTGTTCAGGGCGTGCCAGGCTCCCTGGCGCAACCAGGCAGAGGTGCGCTCCTCGGCCAGACGGCGCAACAGCGGCCCCAGCGTCGCGGTACCTGCCTGAGCGAGCCCTTCGGCAGCCAGCCAGCGAATTCCGTAGTTTCGGTCCTCCAGGGCCTCCAACAGAGCAGGCACCGCCTGTTCATTCGCGATGGGCGCGAGCGCCTTGGCTGCGAACCAACGACTCTGCTCATCTGGGTCGCGCAGGACGGACACCAACTCTGGCACCGCCCGTTCCCCCAGGCGTTGGAGGGCATCTACGGCTGCCGCCGCCACCTGGCGGTCCCTTGAGCGGATGGCAGCCGTTAGCGCGCTAACCGTCGCCGTATCGGGGTACTCCGCCAGGGCGCGCGCCGCCTGCACCCGCGCCTGTCGCTCGCCAGAGCCCAGGGTTGCCAGGAGGATCTGGGGAGGCCGCCTGGCCTCGGCAGCCCTGGGGTTGCTCTGAGGCGTTGTTGCCCCGCCCTGCGAGTCGATTGTGTCCAGCAGGAGGGCGGGGTCCGCCGCCAGGGTCAGCATCAGTTGCTCGTGGGCGTCCGCCCCCCCCTCCTCCAGCGCTGCCAGGGCCAGGGCACGGATACCCGCTGGCTGCGCCATGATGTGGTCGAGCAACCTCTCCTGCGCCTCGTCTTCTCCCGCCGCGACTTTCTCTATAAGGGTGGCTAGCTCCTCTTTTTGCATACATCCTCTCCTCTCGCAGATACAAAAAACAAACCTCTGCTGAGGGGTCTAGCAATATCCTTGCCACTCTTATCAAGAAGATGACATATTTTTGGGTGCTTCAGGAGGCCCCTGATGCTGGTTGGATGAGGCACTGTTGCTTTGAAGCGTGGCTGTGAGAGAGGCGAGTTGGGTGCGCAGGGCGGCGACCTCGGCACGGAGCGCAGCCAGTTCGCTTGCATCCGTCTGATCCCGAGAGGATGGCTTCTGTCCGACGAGGAAACTCGCGATGGTCGCGGTGATGTAGCCGAAGATGGCAAAGGCATAGACGGCCAGAACCCAACCGAGAATGCGGCCCTCCACGGTCACGGGAAAGTAGTCGGAGCCCATTGTGGTCATCGTCATCGCGGTCCACCAGAGCGCCTCGCCATAACTTGCCAGCCCTGCGCCCGCGCCGCCCTCGGTATGGAGCGAGGCGGGGCTCTCGAAGGCATACATGCCTGCGGCTCCGGCAAAGGTGACGATCACGGTGAGCGCCATGACAAACCCCACCCCGTCCCTGCCCAGCGCCTGACCCACGGCGCGCATTCCTCGGTTGAGGGAAGTGACAAGGCGCAACAGACTCACCGAACGCACCGCGCGGGCGGCGCGCAGAAGGCGCAGGGCACGCGCCAGGCGCAGCACGCGCAGCGCTGGCAGCAGGAGCGAGATCGCCGTCAGCCAGTTCCGGCGCAGGTAGGTAGACTTATCCGGCGCGATGAGCACCTCGATGCCGAAATCTAGCACGAACAGCGCCCAGATGACATAACTGAGTGCCTGAAGTAGCGGGCTGAGCCCCCCAGTCAGATCAAGGACGAGGAGGAGGAGCCAGACGAAGGCCAGCACGATCATGGGTTTATCGGTGATAGCGTTGATCTGTCGCAGCAGGACCCAGCGCTCGGCTTTGAGCTGGCGCACCTCGCGCCGTTCCGGCTGCTCTGGCTCATCTGGGGAGCGGATCGTCTCTTGAGATGGGCCATCCATTGCTACTGCTCCTTGGCATCTGGCGAGCCAGGTTCTTTCGTGAGCGGGGTGAGTACCTGGAGGGTGAGAAAGGTGATGAGGCTTACCACGGCAGCGATTTCATAGCGCCCATAGGCGACTGCCGCTCCCACCACGCCAATCGTCCAGATACTAGCCGCCGTGGCCGTGCCCCGCACGTTCTTGCCTTCTTTGAGAATCGCACCGCCCCCAATAAAGCCGATGCCGGTCATGAGCCCCGCGATGACCCGTGCCTGGGCGTCCTCCGAGGCACCAACGACGCCGACAGCCACCAGCACGTAGCCGCAACTTGCCACCGCCACGAGCGGAAAGGTTCGCAGTCCCATGATCCGCGTGGCACGCTCGCGCTCCCAGGCGATAGGCAACGCCGCCACAAAGGCTCCTACCAGCTTCAGCTCGACTTTATCCATTGGTAGTCCAACATCGTACATTTTCTAGCTGTCCCAGCCCCACAAGGTTCGAGGGAATGGGGAAACAGGCTTGGTAATCAGGAAAGGGGCTGACACATCTCAATCTACGA
>JACCSL010000255.1 GCA_013812995.1 Ardenticatenales bacterium
AACGTAGAAAGGGCCACCTCCTGCGCGGGCAGGCTCTGGTACGCCCCCTCATCGCCGCCAATCCGGCACCGTCCCCCTGCTATCTCCACCCACACGATGTCCGGGAGACCATCGGCGCGCAGCCCCACGCCGGGGCGCGGGTCACCAATCTCGGCCAGGCGCTGCCCGGCCACGGCTCGCTCCGGCGGGGGAATCGTGGGGTCCAGCATCGTGTCAAGCAGTGCCTGCTGCTCCGCGCTGACGCGTGGCCTGGGCGCGGGTGCGGGCGCTGGCACAGCCAGGCGCGGCGCAAGGCCCTCGGGGTCATGCGCCGGGTGCTCGGCCTGGAACTCCGCCCAGGCTAGCCGTGCCTGCGGCAGCGTGAAGCGGCTCCGTTCCAGCAGCACAATCTCGGCATACGCGGCGTCGCGGGCGCGGGCGCGTTGCTCCTCCTCGCGGTGGCGCAGGGCAGTCGCCAGGAGTTGGTCCAGGTCCAGGAAGCGCAGGGACGCCCCGCGCTCCTTCAACTCGCGCAGCAGAAAGAATGCCTTCTCATAGTCGCCCTCATCCAGCAGCCGCAGCGCCTCCGCCAGCGTTTCCTGGGGAGTAGGGGAGCGTTGGAGCGTTGGAACGTTAGAGCGGGAGAGCGGAGGAGTAGGGGAAGGGGATTCTTCGGCCTCGCGGGCGGGGGTGATGCGCGTGAGGAATTCAACGAGGCGCTTGAGCGCGGCCTCCCAGTATTCAGGGTAGAAGGGAATGCCCTGGTAGCCACCCAGCCCGTGCAGGTCGGTGGGGAGGTCGCTGTCCGGCGGGGGGAGTTGCCCATCCACACTGATGAGCAGGAGCGGTTTGCCCAGCGCGCACGCCAGTGCTACCTCCCGCCGCAGCCAATCCTCCGCCTCATGGATGCGTGGCCCAAAGGTATCGCGCGTGACAACCAGTAGCACGACATCGCTCGTGCGTAGGTGCTGCTCAATGCTGCTGGCGAAGTCGGCCCGGTCGATCTTCTGGTAATCGATGAAAATCTCGGCCCGAAGACGCTGCGCCAGTGCCTCGGCCAGGTGTCGGGTAAAGGGCCAGCTATGGCGGCGGTAGCTCACAAAGAGCTTCAGCGGTCGCCCCACCTCGTAGGGGGCAAGCAGCTCATCCAGAAAATATACCTCGGCGGGGTGCCCCGCTACGCGCTCGCGCAGCAGGCGCAGCAGCGGCAGTAGCGCGGGCTCGCCCGTGCCGGGGAGCTGTCCCTGCTGCTGCAACGTTCGCACCAGCGCCGCCGCGAACTCTTCCGCTGAGCCTCCCAGGGGGAGCTTGGCGATAAACTGCGCCAGCCCTGCGTCCTCCAACAGGGTTTGCCGGTCCAGGGAGGTCAGAATCTCGCCGCGGAGCGCCAACAGTTGCACCAGGCGGTGGCGGTGCGCGTCGGAGAGCGCCAGCGACCCCGCCGCCTCTACGCCCGCATCCCCGCCCAATGTCCTTGCCAACGCGGCGAGGTCGCGGCGGCAGGCTGTGCCAGGCTCCATCGTATCCCCGAGCACCTGCACGAAGAGCAGCAACGCATTCTCCCCGCGCTCGTTCTCCTGGTCATGCAATGCTTCAATCAGAGCTGTCACACGGCCCTGCGCGCTCTTCGCCTCTGGCACTCTGTTGCGCCAGGGCGCGAGGCGCGCCTCGACGAAAAGGCCGCGCAACTCACTCGAATCATCCAATGGCCCGCAGCGTAACAACACCTCCCGCAGGCGCTTATTCAGCTCTGGCGAAATCTCCATACCCCAAACTCCTTTTAAGCGAGAAAGCGACTAAGGACTGGCGACCTCAGCCCCCGGAGGGGGCTTCGCTAAAGTAGCCTGCTCCCTTTAGAGGCAGGCGGACATGGCGAACGCAGCTACCTTAGGACTGACGATTGAATAACTCAGACATCGCTATCGTAATCGTAATCGCGTGTCGTAATCGTCCGTTGTCGTACCGCGACCGGAGAACGGACGATTACGATTACGACTCGCGACAGCGATTTGTCCGACTTGTTTTGTAGCCAGTCCTTAACTCGACTTTATCCATCGTTAAGCGGCGAAAGCAAGAACCTCAGCGAGGTGGGCGACAAAGGCCCTGGGAATATTGTGAATGTCGGGTCTGGGCATAGAC
>JACCSL010000264.1 GCA_013812995.1 Ardenticatenales bacterium
GAAGCGACGTGGGGGTGAGGGCCACCACGCAGAGCCATGACTCCACCACATATTCCAGCAGAACCAGCGACGTTCTAGTGCTCCAACGCTTCCCCGCACTCGGCCATTTGTCGCATGAAAGACTTGACGAGGATTGCTATAATTGACTATAGCTGTTTGCTCACAGACGGCACGCTACATGCTTTATAGAGAGGTCAAGCCTTACACCATATTTATAGACGCCTGAGCCTTGTCGCAAGGTCAGGCGAAGTCTAGTCAGAGACGTACCTATCCCATAGAGAGGAGAATCAGGTGAGATATCGTGTTATTCCACTGCTGTTTGCCTTCTTGCTTGCCATAACCGGGGCACTATCTTTCTCGGAAGAGACGCAGGCGGCGGGACGCATGCGCGAGGTGGGTGGCTATGGCCTCGTGCTACGCGATAGCCCCACTTTTGCCTACGGATCGCTCGATTCAGCGGTAAACGGGCAGATCAAGAAGGGCCAACTTGTCTACATCAATGGGTGGCAGATCGGTGTCTACCACATTGGGTCGCTCCGTTGGGTGGCAGCGGCGTCGGTGCAGCCAATCATCGATGCCAATGGCAACCCGCTCGTCAACTACGTGTCGCGGCAGGGTAGTCAGTATTATATGAATGGTCAGGCTATCCAGCTGCCGGGGCGTTACCTGACGGAGGCGGAGAAGTTCCTCGCCAACCCGGACATCAATGCGCCCATCACGTACCAGGGTGGCCATGTGGCCGAGGACGTGGCGACGGAGGTGGTTGACACCAGTGCGGTGCGCTTTGCCAGCGGGGAAGCCGTTGCAGCAACCATGCGGGTCACCAATGTCTATAACTTCATCTACCTGCGCACCGAGCCGCGCGAGGATGCGCCCCAGGTATCGTACTATGCCTATCCTGGCGAGATTTTGACCGCCTATGAGGTGGTAGGGGACCGCTGGTACCGCATCGCGCCGAACGTCTGGGCTCCCCGGACGTGGGGCAACGATGTGCTTCTGGTTCCAGAGAATGTCGCAGGGTACGCCCCGGCGGAATATTACAATGGCGGAAAGTGGATCTCCATAGACCTGGCCCGCCAGCGCCTGACCGCATGGGAGGGCAACGACATCATCCTGAGCACCCCGGTTAAGTCGGGCAAGTACGGCTACTCTACGCCAACCGGCGTCTGGAAGACCTATGAGAAGATTCCCAGTGAGCGCATGTCCGGCAGCGACTATGACCTGAAGGATGTCGCCTGGACCCAGTACTTCACACGCAATCGTATCGCTATCCACGCGGCCTACTGGCACAACAACTACAATGGTCGTCCCGGCTCGCATGGCTGCGTGAACATACCGCCCGACAAGGCAAAGGTTCTCTTCATGTGGGCACCTGTGGGCACCACGATTGTCGCGCACAATGCCTACGTATATGATGCGCAGGATATCCGCGACGCCCAGAAGTGGAACCAGTACAACCGCTAATTCTTACCACAGCACAAAGAGAGCCCGATGAGGGCTCTCTTTTTATTTTTAAGGAGTGCCACATCATATCCTCTCATTTTTTGAGGAGACCCCCTTAAGATAAGATTGAGGGTTATAGGTGGTTCGCACGAAAGGTGAATTTTGATGAAGCGTATCCTGCTTGCCCTGCTTTTTGCGCTGCTTCTGGCTGCCCATATTGTCCCATCACAGGTGGAGGCGGCCCAACCGGCCTCCTGCCTCTTTTTTACAGAGACAGGGGGTGGCCTGGGGGGCTACTCCGTCTGCGACGATGGCCAGGCGCGCTTTCGCACCGCCTTTACCCAGTGGGGACTCCAGCGGATTGGGTATCCCATCTCGCGCCGCTACCTGCGCGACGGGTTTGTGACACAGGCGTTCCAGAAGGGAATCATGCAGTGGCGGGCCGATACGGGCTCCGTGTCACTGGTCAACACCTTTGATGAGCTGCATAGCATGGGCTTCGACGAGCGCCTGCTCCAGGCACGCCAGACGCCGCTGCCGCTGCCGGAGGGCTGGGATGGTGCGGCAGCGTGGCCCGAAATTGTCAGCAACCGGCAGGCGCTCCTCAATGCCTATCCCGCGCTGCGTGACGCCTACTTCGCCGCTGGCGACCCTCTGACGTTCTTCGGTCTGCCCACCTCCGAGGTGACGGATGTGGGGAACCACTACGCCATTCGCCTTCAGCGCGGTGTCCTCCAGGAGTGGAAGGAGGACGTTCCCTGGGCCAAGAAGGGGCAGGTAACGATTGCCAATGGGGGCGACCTTGCACGAGAGTTAGGGGCGCTGCCGGAAGCAGCGGTCGTCGCCGAGAGCGGTCCCGGCACGGACCCGGCGCTCCCGCTGCCGCCCGGCGCGGCAGACGATCAGGACGGCGACGGTATTCCGGCGGCGCAGGACAGTTGCCCGGATCAACCCGAGACACGCAATGGGGTCTTCGAGCGGGATGGCTGCCCCGACAGTGAGCAGGAGCTGTTCAACTTTGCGGTTCAGGAAATCGACACCTTTTGGCGGAAACACTTCGAGAGCCGAGGGCTACCCTATCGCTCACCCCAGGTGGTTGCGTACCAAGCGCTGATTTATACCGAGTGTGGCGAGCTAGAGCCCGAAAATGCTGGCTATTGCCCCACCCTACAGACGATTTATTACGATTCCAATTTCCTGACACACCTGCTCCAGCTGTTTGGGGATTTTGCACCTATCGCGGTACTGGCCCACGAGTGGGGTCATCACGTCCAGAGTGAGCTTGGGCTACTCCATTCTTCTTCAGTTGAGCGCGAGTTGCAGGCAGATTGTCTCGCGGGCGTCTTCACGAATGATGCGGGCCAGCGCACCTTGCTGGACGAGGGCGATGTGGAGGAAGGGGCCAATCTGATCTTCCTGGTGGGCGACCCGGAGGAAACCCCCTGGGACGATCCGAACGCGCATGGGAGCGGGCCGCAACGGCACGATGCCTTCAGTCGCGGAGTAGAGCAGGGGATGGCAGGTTGTATGGGCGATGGATAAGTTTGCTATGCCACCGCTAGCAGCATGGTAGCAAGGGGTTGTGGGCACACGACATGCTCGCTAGAGGCCCAAGCAATGCTCGCTCCAGCCCTTCACTACCACTCCAGGCATCTGCGATAAGACAGTGCAAACCATTGTTTTGTGTGGCCGAGGTCATGCCTTGTGTGACCCAAGGAAGGGATGGATGATGGGAGGGCTTACGCAGAATGCACTGTCACTCGTACTCAGCGATGAGTTGAATGACGAGTACTTTCAGCATCTGAAGCAAAAATTGCGTGACTACAACCGGCAAGTGGCTCCCTGGATGGAGCCGCCGGATGCACTGCCGCTAAACATCCACCTGAAGGACGAGAGCGGCCGGGTGGTGGGTGGAATGGCCGCACTGACCTACTGGGGCTGGCTGGTTATCAAGCTGATGGTGCTTGACGATGCCTGGCGAGGCAATGGCATCGTCAAGCGACTCATGCAGCTGGCCCACGCCGGAGCCCACCGCCACCGCCACTGCCACGCTCGAACCCACGCTTACCGCTACGCCACCGCCAAGCCCGACCACTGAGCCGACTTCGACGCCCGCCGTGGTAGTCGCGCCCGTGGTGGGAATGATCCACCTGCCGAACATCAGCCATGACTGGCAGCGATTCAACAACTGCGGCCCGGTCTCGACCTCGATGGCCCTCTCTTTCTATGGGGTGAACCTGAGCCAGTACGAGATTGCACCTGTGGTCAAGGGGGCCGCCACCGACACCAATGCCGCTCCCTACGAGTTGAGCCGCTTTATCAGCGACCAGGGGCTCGTGGCTCCGGTGCGCTTCAATGGTGACCTGGACACGTTGCGTGAGCTTCTCTCCAACAACATCCCGGTGATCGTGGAGCAGTGGCTTGATCGGCCCGATGACGAGCTGACCGCACACTATCGCCTCGTGCGCGGCTACGATCAAGCGAGCGGCGTCTTCATCGTCAACGACTCCTACGTTGGTCCCAACCTGCGCTACAGCGAGGCGGACTTTGATCAATGGTGGGTGGCCTTTCACCGCGTCTATCTGCCCGTGTATCGCCCGGAGCAGGAGCCGCTGGTGCGTGCCATCATTGGCGAGGAAAATTGGCCGGATGAGGTGATGTGGCGGCAGGCGCTGACTCGCGCCGAGCAGGAGAGCCAGAGTAACCCTACCCTCTACAGTTGGTACAACCTGGGCGAGGCACGGCTTCGGTTGGGGGACCACGCGGGAGCCGTCGCCGCGTTTGAGACAGCGTTGGGCTCGGGGGTGCCGGTGCGCTGGCCCTGGTATGTCTTCGCCCACCTGGAGGCATTCAACGTCACGGGGCACTATGACCGAGTGCTCCAGGTAACGCAGCCCTATGTCAATGCCAAAGTCGAGGAGATTCATTACCATCGGGGCTGGGCGCTGGAAGGGCTGGGTCGCCCACAAGAGGCGCTCGCTGAGTACCGGCTGGCGGTCAGCCTGAACCCGCGCTTCCAGCGGGCGGTTGAGGCGCGGGACAGATTGGGCGGCAGGTGACGTAAAACGTAACTGCTTCTGATGGAATTTGTGGTTTGGAAGAGGGGAAGCGTGCCAGCGAAGCCCTCACCCCCACGTCGCTTCGCTCCGTGTCCCCTC
>JACCSL010000266.1 GCA_013812995.1 Ardenticatenales bacterium
CCCAGAGCCGGGTCATGTACGAGGGATCCATCCACTGCGGGAGAGGCACCGCCCCCGCCGCCTCAATGGCAAGGAGAATCTCCTCCAGCACCTCAATGCGCCCGGCCTGATCGCGTACAAGGATCAAGTCGCCGGGTTGAACGCCGACCCCCTGCACGATACGCGCCGCGATACTCGACCAGCTGGGAAGGGATGTCATCGTTTTACCGCTATGACCATGCCATCCCCGCCGGGGTAGATTGTGCTGAGCACACGCGGCTCCTCCGCCACACGCTGATTGAAGACGCGCATGAGGTCGGCGCTCTCGTCGCTGCTCTCGCCGACGATGTGCCCGCTCTGGAAGGCATTGTGCGCCGCGATGATGCCACCCACGCGCGTATTCTCCAGCGCCCAGTCGAAGTAGGCTCCATAGCCTGACTTTTCGGCGTCGATGAAGACAAAATCGAACGGGGCCTCGCCGCTCAACATAGGCAGCAGCTCGTGCGCGTCACCCTCCATCACTTCCACCTGCCCGCTCACCCCCGCCGCGTCGAAGTGCTCGCGTGCCACGGCCGCGTGCGCGGGCTCCATCTCCAACGTGATGAGTCTGCCACCGGCCACGAGCCCGCGTGCGATCCAGATGCCGCTGTAGCCGCCGAGCGTGCCGATTTCCAGCGCCTTGATGGCACCATTGGCGCGCGCCAGGAATTGCAGGAAGTGTCCCTCCTCCGGTTTGATATTGATGGCGGGCAGGCCACGCAGCGGAATCGCCTCGCGCACCTGCTGCAACACCTCGTCCTCCGCCGCAAACTGCGCTGTGATATACTGGCTAAGCTCATCGTTGTATGTGGTCATGGTTGTTCCTTATGGGAGATATCAAGGATGGAAACAATATCGCATTGTCCTGAATGTAGCGCGACCTGGCAAGACGAGGGAAGCTGCCAGGATGATTTTCACCCGATGCTCTTCTGGGAGGCCGAGTTCCCCGCCTTCTGGGAGGTGCATCATCTCATGGTGCTCTGCTACCACCTCCAGCATCCCAGCATATATTCGCCGGAAGGGTTGACCCACGCAAAAGGGCTGCTGATCGACTTTGTGGAACGGGGTGTCACGACCCAGGAGGTGCGCCGCCCGCTGCCACCGTCGTTGCTGCTGGTGCGGACAACTACATCGAGAATGTCCGCGCCTGGGCACGCTCCGTCTACGACACGCTCAAGGCGTCGGGAAATCTGCCGACCGGTTAGCCAGCTTTATGAATGTACTTACAGCCAGGGTAGCCGGGGCAGGCGACGAAGGGGCCATAGCGCCCCTCCTTGACGATCATGACCTTGCCGCACTTGGGGCAGGGTTCGCCCGTGCCGGGCAGCGCCGCTGATGGGCCTGGAGCTTCTCCATCGACAGCGGCAACGGTTTTTTTGCGGCGCTGCTTCTTTGGCCCTTCCTTTGCAGGGGCCGCGCCTTTCGCGCTGCTCTTGAAGATGAATTTGCACTCGGGGTAGCCGGAGCAGGCCACGAAGGGGCCATAGCGCCCGCTACGCTGCGCCAGCGCCTTGCCGCAGGTGGGGCAGGGCTGCTCTAGCATGGCGGTGCTCTCCGCATCCAAGGGTTTCGCCCGAGCATTGTCCTTGCCTGGCACAACGACATTCTCGATGTAGCTGCACTCGGGGTAGCCTGAGCAGCCAAGGAAGGGACCATGCTTGCTGCGCCGCTGCATGAGTTCCTTGCCGCACTGCGGACATTCTTTGCCTGTGGGCTGCGGTCCGCCTGGCTTGTAGCCACACTCCGCGTTGGTACACTGCTGGTACTTGCCAAAGCGGCTGTACTTTTCCTCCATCTTACTGCCACACTGCGGGCAGGGGTCTGCCAGACTCTGCTCCGTGCTCACGCCCCGCGCCGCCGCGATGCGCTGCTCCAGCGGCTGGTAGAAATCATCCAGCAGCCGCGTCCAGGGAATCTGCCCCGCGGCGACGCGGTCCAGATCATCTTCCATCTGTCTTGTGAAACCCAGTTCGACCAGGTCTGGAAACTGCTGCGTGAGGAAACTCGTCACCACGCGCCCCGCCTCTGTGGGAACTAGGCTTTTGCTCTGCTTCTCGACGTAGCCGCGCTGCTGGATGGTGTCCATGATGCTCGCGTAGGTGCTTGGGCGACCCACGCCCTCTTTCTCCAGCGCCTTGATGAGCGAGGGCTCCGTGTAGCGGGGCGGCGGCTGCGTCCAATGCTCCTCCGGCCGCAGCTCGCGCAGCTCGACGGGCTCGTTCGGGCCCAGGGGGGGGAGCAACTGCGAGGGCTCGTCGCCATCGTCCTCCTCGTCGCCCGCGCCCGGCTGCACGCCATAGACCGCCAGCCAGCCCGCCTCGCGTAGCACGCTGCCCCGCGCGTGGAACAAGTAGAGAAGCACGCGGCCCTGCAATGATGGCTCGATGCTCGCGATGGTTACATCGTAGAGCGCGGGTTTCATCTGGCTGGCAAGGAAGCGCATCCAGATCAGCCGATAGAGCGCCGCCTCCTCGCCCGTTAGCTTGCTATTTTTGGGGAGAAGCTTGGCGCTCGTGGGGCGCACGCACTCGTGCGCCTCCTGCGCGTTGCCCTTGGCGCGGTAGAAGGGGGCCTTGGCGGGCAGCGCCTCCGCGCCGAAAACGTCCGCAATAGCCTCCCGTGCCTCCTGTTGCGCCTCGCCGGAGACGGCGGGTGAGTCGGTGCGCATGTAGGTGATGAGTCCTTTCTCGTATAGCCCCTGCGCCACCTGCATCGCCCGCTTCGGCGAGAGCTTCAGCGTGCTGCTGGCTTTCTGCTGGAGGGTGCTCGTGATGAAGGGCGGCGGGGGCGAGCGCCGCCGCTCCTTCGTCTCGACCTCCAGCACCTTCCAGCGCATCTCTGGCTGCCCCAGCTCTGCCGCGATGGCATGAACGCGCTCGGTGGGGAGCCGCTTGGGGTCCAGCTTCTTGTCTGCCGGGTTCAGCAGGGCTGCCAGTTGGGCCTTGAACTGCTCGCGGGCATGTGTTAGCCGCGCGAAGAGCGCCTCCAGCGTCCAGTACTGCTCCGTCTTGAAGTTTTCGATCTCCTGCTCGCGCTCGGCCACGAGCCGCACCGCCACCGACTGCACGCGCCCCGCCGAGAGCGAGGTGCCGAAGGCATGGCGCAGCACGGGTGAGACCTTCCACCCAACAAGCCGGTCCAGCACGCGGCGCGCCTGCTGCGAGTTCACCAGGTCCATATCGAGTTGGCGCGGCTGGGCAAAGGCGGTCTGGATCGCCTTCTTGGTAATCTCATGGAAGGTCACGCGAAAGACCTGCTTGCCGCGCACCGCGCCCTTGATACTCTCCAGAACATGCCAGGCAATGGCCTCGCCCTCGCGGTCCGGGTCCGTGGCAAGGTAGAGCGCCTCTGCCTCCTTCGCCGCCGCGCGAATCTGCGCGATGACCTTGCCCTTGCCGCGCGACACCTCGTAGGTTGGCTCGAAGGCCGCGCTCACATCCACGCCCAGGGCCTTGGGCGGCAGGTCGCGGACGTGGCCCATGCTTGCCAGCACCTTCCAGCCAGTACCCAGGTAGCCCTGAATTTTCTTCGCTTTACTCGGACTCTCGACGATAACGAGTTTTGTCATGGGGGATGCTTTCTAGAAGAGAGTTGGGGCGGTAAAACGTAAAACGTAAAACGTAACTGCTTCTGACACAATTTGTAGTTTGGAAGAGGGGAAGCGTGCCACCCGCCGCCCTCACCCCCACGTCGCTTCGCTCCGTGTCCCCTC
>JACCSL010000311.1 GCA_013812995.1 Ardenticatenales bacterium
ATCATTACGTTTCTGCTTCTGACGGAATTTGTGGTATGGAAGATCGGGAAGCGTGCCATGCGAGCCCTCTCCCCCACGTCGCTGCGCTCCGTGTCCCCTCTCCCGAAATCGGGAGAGGGGCGGCCGACGGCCGGGGAGAGGGCCATCCCGCAGAGCCATGACTCAACCACAAATTTTATCAGAACCAGTTACGTTTTACGTTTTACGGATTATGCGCCAAAAGCGCCGGTAATGCCAGAGAGTTTAGCAGTTATTGTTCTTTCTTGCCCAGCAAAAAATACGTTGCCATCTGTCCCTTGCCCTTCACATCGATCATGCCCCGCTTCTCGAAGTTGAAGTGATGGCGCAGGCGCTTGTAGGTAGCGACGGTAATCTGGATACGACCCGGCACCCCGTGGGATTCCATGCGGCTCGCCACGTTGACAGTATCGCCCCACAGGTCATAGGAAAACTTGCGGGTGCCCAGCACCCCGGCGATCACCGGGCCGGTGGCAATGCCAACGCGCAGGTTCAAGGTCGTGTTTTGTTCCTGGTTGAAACGGCAGACCGCCTCCAGCATCTCCAGAGCAAAGGTCGCGACGGCCTCGGGGTGGTCTGCGCGCGGGGTAGGCACGCCGCCCACTACCATGTAGGTGTCCCCAATGGTCTTGATCTTCTCCAACTGGTGCCGCTCAACGAGTTCATCAAACATGGAGAAGAGCCGGTTGAGCATCTTGACAAGGTGGCGGGGCGAGACGCGACCCGACAGGCGCGAAAAGTTCACAATGTCTGCAAAGAGAATCGTCACATCCTCGTGGCTGTCGGCGATGATGCCAGGCTCTCGCTTCAGCCGCTCGGCGATGGAGGGCGGCAAGACGTTCAGCAGCAGTTGATCGGCGCGCTCGCGCTCGTGATGCAACTCGCGATTGATGTCGCTGGCCCATCCAGCGGCGGCCCCCACTGCCACCAGCATGATGGAGCCAAGTCCCCCGGTCTGACCCAGCAGGAGCTGGAGAGGCTCCTCATCCAACAGCGCCAGGAGCGGTGTGGGTAACAGAGCAATAAGCAGACTGGCAAGCAGGCCACCCCGCAGCCCCAGCAGCCCTCCCGAGATAAGGGCAGGGAGCAGGCCCAGTGCAGCAATGCCAGGGCCACGGGTGGGAAAAAGTATCCAGAACAACAACACATAGAGCAAAAGACTCCCTGCAACAAGGAGAAGCCGACCCGCTATTCGAGCTGGAGGAATATGTAGAGGTGTCATCTTCAGTGATCCGCTCAGTGCATAGGGCTCAGTTGACCCACCAGTATAAAGCCCGTTGGGGCACTCTCCAAAGCCCATTCTTTAATAGTCCCGCTGTCACTTTGCTGTTGTGCTTTATTTTTGACCTTTACCCTTTGCCTTTTGCCTTTTGCCTTTCCCTCCTCTGGTCTATACCTTGCTTCCTAGAAGAGCAACCCCCCAGGCCCGTCGCTCCTGGGCCAGAACCGCCTGAACCACCCGATGGAGGATACCTTGCGGATATTAGTTGTAGAAGATGATGATAACATCCGTGCGATGCTGGAGGAGCTGCTGACCAGTTCCGGTCACACGATTTTCACCGCGCACCACGGCCAGGAGGCATTGGAGCGACTTCAGGCCCAGCCGGTTGAAATGGTGCTCACCGATTGGATGATGGCGCGCCTGGATGGCCTGGAGCTGATTCGACGCATTCGCTCAAGTAGCTTCCCCGACTACATCTATATCATTGTGCTGACGGCGAAGGGTGGAAAGGATGATGTGGTCACAGCACTCCAAGCCGGGGCAGACGATTACCTGACCAAACCCTTCGATCTGGAAGAACTAGAGGCGCGGATTACCGCCGGGGAGCGGCGCTTGAGCCTGGAGCAACAGCTGCGACAGGCACGGGATACCGCCATCGCGCAGGCGCAGCGGGATACCCTCACCGGCATCCTGAACCGCGAGGGCATCATGGAGCAGGCCGAGGCCGCGCTGGCGCTGGCCCAGCGCGAGGGGCGCTCCATGAGCATCGCGCTGTTGGACCTGGATCAGTTCAAGGAGATCAACGACGAGCACGGTCACCTGATCGGGGATCAGGCGCTGCAACTGCTGTCGGAGACGATCTGCCGCGCGCTGCGCACCGGAGATTGGCTGGGGCGCTGGGGGGGCGATGAGTTTCTGATCGTCTTTGCCGGGGCGAGCATTGCCGGGGCCTGCCAGGCGGGGGAACGGGTGCGCCGCCTCCTCTCGATGACCT
>JACCSL010000336.1 GCA_013812995.1 Ardenticatenales bacterium
CACGTACCCTGGCCACCCAGATGGCACGCGCCCTCAAGACGGTTGCCGAAACAAAGGCGATGGACCCGGAAGCAAAGATGCAATATATAACGAATGTGGGAGACTACATTCTGGAGCAGGTGGCCACTGAATCTATGGAAATGATGGGGCGGCCCAGCCAGGGAATGGCCGTGCTTGCGACAGGAGGTTTCGGGCGGTCAGAGACAATGCCCTCCTCTGACCTCGACTTTGGAGTGGTAGGCCATGACGAGGACATAGGGCTCATCCGCGAGATAACAACCCTCATGGCGAGCAAGGTCAACCTCGCGCGCGGGATCCTGGCGGAGCAATTGGGGCTCCCCGTGGGCATGAAGGCAGGCTTCGAGGCTGATCCGCTCTGGCTCCAGAGTCCTACCTCCGTCGAACCTGAGAGGGTGGCACAAAGCAGTGCATCGAAGGGAACCGTGGAGGATGCGCGGGCTATCAAGACATTTGCCGGAACAGAGCGCGATGGCTCAGACCTGATCCCCCGTTTTGGGGTCGCCAGGGGGGCGGTGCGGGACTCCGATGTTGCCCTGGAGGCGCTGGGGATGGCAGCGGAGCAATATGCCCCGCCAGGCGCGGTGAGCATCAATCAGCAGTACAACATCAAGGAGCCCTGGCTGCGACTGATGGGGATGACCTTCCAGAAGCTGGCGACCTACTTCACGCTCCACGCCACCAACACCAAGGGGCGGATTGCAGAACTGGGAATGATGGGACATCTTGATGATAAAACGGCTGAGGAGCTAACGGCCGCCTTTGATATCCTGGCCTCGATTCGGCAGAGCCTTCATAGCCACTACAAGGGGGAAAAGGATGACTTTTTCTCCGGTCCGCACGAGGCACCCGAGGGGGTCTACAAGCTGTCGGGGGAGCAATTTAAAGCATTCTCGACTGCCAATGGCATCTTGAATACCTTCCATGCTCAGCTTGCTGTTTTCATGCGCTCCGGGGGAAAAACGTTTAAGGAGGAGAAGAAGAAAGAGGAAAAGAAGAAGACCTTTTTCGGCTTATTCTAGCCGCAAAACATCGACCCGCTCCAGCAGAGGGGATGCAACGAGCTGCATTGCGGCTGCGTTGAGGCATCATTGAGGCGTCGTTGAGTTGAGAACTCTGCTGGAGCGGGCCTAAAACGTATAAAGCAAACCGTGTGCCACTACCTTACTCCCCGTAAAACTCGCGCAGGATGTACAGGGCCTGCCCCGTGACCCAACGGCTCGGTTGCCCGGCTTCTTCCCAGTGAATGGTGCCGGGGGTTGGCAAAGTACCATCCAGGTGCCACATGCCCTGCTCGTCCTGCGCCGCCACAATGCGTTCTATCCACGGCTCCAGCCATGCCCCCACCAGGCCCAGTCGCAGCGCCGAGCGGGCAAGGATCAAAGCGTCGGGCTGGTCGAAGGTGGGAAAGGTGTACTGATGGTAGCGCGGCAGCTCGTCCAGTGAGAGACACTGGAGTTGCTGGCCCAGCAGGTGCGCGATTTCCGTGTCTCTGTAAACAGCGGGCTGCTCCGCCAGCGCCATCGCGACTAGGGTGAGCCAATCGGCTTGCTTATCCGCGCTGGCGGGCCCTCTCAGCCGCGCTTGCGCCGCGTGCAGCAGGTGCTGAACCCGCGCGTCCTCCTGGAAGCCAAAGGCGAGCACGATATGCAAAAGTATCGCGGGGGACGTTGTTTCCTCATCAAGCAGACGGTCCAGTGACTCGGCCAGACGCTCGTCATCGCCCGCTACGCCAACCTCGGCGAGGAGGCGGAGCGTCCACAGGGCATCCTCCCCCCGCGCCAGACCCTCCTTGAGTGCTAGCACCTCCGGCGATTCCTGAAGCGCCAGCCGCGCGGCCCGCAATACGCGTGCGCTCTCCGGTCGTCCCACGACATGGCGGAGCATGAAGAGGTCCGCCGCCGGGTTTGTACCATCTAGTACCCAGTAAAATGGTCGTCCTTTTAGCTGTCGCCACCACTCTGTCATATTTCCCCCCTGGCTATAAACGCAAATCGTAGATCAGTCCCCTATCCTTGGTCGTCTTACGTTTCTGCTTCTGACGGAATTTGTGGTATGGAAGATTGGGAAGCGTGCCATGCGAGCCCTCTCCCCCACGTCGCTTCGCTCCGTGTCCCCTCGCCCGAAATCGGGAGAGGGGCGGCCGACGGCCGGGGAGAGGGCCACCACGCAGAGCCACCCCTCAACCACAAATTCCATCAGAACCAGTTACGTTTTACGTTTTATCTCGTCAAATCGAGTGTTTTTATTTTTGTAGAAAGACGCTTGGATCGGGCGCTCTTTGGTCGCTGAAAGCGTTGTTTGCTATCCTTCTCTCCCATGAACAAGGTGACCCGCTATCCTATTCCCGCTCGCGAGAGCCGCGTCGAGTACCCTGTCAGCGACTCGCGCTTTATTGCCACGGGCGACTATGCCCCCACCGTGGAGGCCGCCGAGGCGTTCGTGGCCCGGATGCGCCAGGCGTTCGCAGACGCGACCCATAATTGTATTGCCTATCGCGTGGGCTATGGCCCCAGCGCCACCGAGCGCATGAGCGATGATGGCGAGCCCAGCGGCACGGCGGGCCGCCCGATGATGGCGATCTTGCAGGGGCAAGAGCTGGGTGATGTGGTCGTGGTCGTGACGCGCTATTTCGGCGGGACCAAGTTGGGAACAGGTGGACTGGTGCGCGCCTATAGTGGCGCGGTACGGGCGCTACTGGCCGAGATGCCAACCAAGATTCTCGTGCAGCGCGTGCGGCGGCAACTCGTGGTGGACTATTCGCGCTATGAGGTGCTTAAACAGTTTCTGTTGGAGCAGGAGGGAGAGATTGCGGAAGAAGCGTTCGCGGCAGAGATCACCTTCCACTTCACCCTACCCGTTGACCGGGTCCAGCCTTTTAACAAGGCACTGGCGGATCTCTCGCACGGCCAACTCACGGCGACTACCCTGGAATAGCCTTGGCTCTCTCTGTTGACCGCTTCTTCCGTTACGGTAACAATCAGCCAGCACACCTTTGAATGACTCTCTGGAAAAATTCTCGGACCCCTTTTGGACTTGGAACCTTTAGGTTGAGGTAAATTTAACGAAAGGAAGTACAGGATGACTCAGATGGATGAAACAATGGAGCAGGAGATTCAGGAGGCTCTGGAGCGCGTAACCAGTGAAAACCCCCGCGAGCGCAGCGCGGCAGTGGAGCAGTTGGGACGGCTGCGCGCCGGGGTGGAGGCGCTCCAGGGAGCCACAAGTGATCGAAATGGCTATGTCCGAGCAGCCGCCGCCGAGGCGCTGGCTCACTTCCCCGCCGAGGAGGTGGCGCTCTACCTGGGCGACCTGCTCTTCGACAACAACCCTTTTGTGCGGAGTGCAGCCATTCGCTCTCTGGGGCGGGTTGGGGCGATTGATTATGTCGAGAGTATCATGGACCTGCTCGCCGATAGCAACCCTCATATCCGGGCCGCCGCGCTCCGCTCCCTGAGCGACCTGCGCGCTCCGGAGGCCGCCGAGGCACTGGTTCAGGCACTTCGTGACCCTCACCGAAAGATTCGGCTGGACGCGGCGCGCGGGCTGCGCCAGTTGGGAGAGCCCGAGACGCGCTCCCCGATGGAGGAGGCGCTTCTGGAGGAGTTAAACCAGCCACGCCGGGATCTGCCGCTCCTCAACACCCTCATTCAGGCGATTGCCGCCTCCGGGGAGGAGGAGGAGGTAGGTCAACTCCTGGTTCGCCTGCTTCAGGAGGCGATAAGGTGCCGCACCGTGGCCGCACGCGCGCTGCGACCCCTGCGGTACGAAGCAGCGCGCGCTTCTCTGGAACGTGCCCTGACGGACCGAAACCCGAATCTCCGTCTGGCCTCGCTCCAGGCACTGGAGGAGATGGACCCGCATCCCTCCATCGCGACGATTCGGCGGCTTCTGGAGGATGATGATAGTCGGGTACAGCGCGCAGCCTGTCGTGTTCTCTCCGATGCGGGGGATACGGAGGTGCTTCCGATGCTGCGCGAGATGGTTTTCAGCCCGAACCCCTTCCTGCGACCACGCGCCGTCGAGGCGATTGCAGAGCTGGACTCTGAGGGGAGCCGCGCCTTGCTCCTGGATCTGCTCAAGGATAACAATGTCGCGGTGCGCCTGGCAGCTATTGAGGCACTGGCCCCGGCGCTGGGGAGAAGCGAGGTGCGGGCGGCGCTGGAGCAGGCACGCACGGACGAGGTCGTAGAGCAGGTGCGCCAGCGGCTGGTCACCCTCTTGTCGGGGTATCCCGCTGAAGAGATGGCGTGATGGGTCGGAAACGTATCCTGCTCCTCCTGCTACTCCTTCTGCTGCTGAGTGCGTGTGGGGGGCGGGAGGAGCTAGCCTCTGAGGTTGAGTCGAGCCCCACGACAGCCCGTGGGGCATTTCCCCGCCATGTGGGCGCAGGCCAGGTCGTCAGTGCCTGGGATTCGCCCCACTTCGATATGCAGGTGTTGGGCGCGGAGACAGACAGCGCCCAGCGGCTGACCGTTCATCTAGCACTCTACAAC
>JACCSL010000340.1 GCA_013812995.1 Ardenticatenales bacterium
CCTGCGCGGCCAGCCGCCGCGCGAAGCTGCCATTGCCACAGGCGATTTCCAGCACCCGCTCGCCAGGCTGAATCGCGAGCAGCCGCTCCGTGGTCGGGACAATGAGAACCAGGTGATAATCGTTGCCCTCGCCCATGTAGTCGTCCCAATAGCCCGCGTTCTGCTCCCAGATGGCGCGTACCTCGTCCGGGTCAGGGGAGTCTGTCATTGATTCCGCTCCTTTCGTATGTTCGACAAACAATGTTATATGATGAGACGATAGACAAGGGGTGTGCTTCCATGCTACAACTATGGTCAATCAGATAGCCCTCATCGACCCCTCGGAGAAACCGATATGCTTCGCCCTCACCCCTTTGCCCGCCTCATGGTCCTATCTCTTACCGTTTTGCTGCTTCTCCTCATCCCTGGCGCTCTCCCCGTGTCAGCCGTACCGATGGCGACCGAGACTGCCATCAGTCACTTGATCGAGGCGGCACAGGCGCAGGGCACGGTTCCGGTCATTGTCCGCTTCAGGGTTCCCGAGTATGAAATACGACCCCTGGTGCGGCAAGCGGACGAGCTTGAGGCCGAGCAACGTGCGATTGCGCGCGACAGGGAGGCGCTGCTCAAGCGCCTCGTGGGGCAGGGCATCAGCCATGTCAAACGCTACGATATCTTTCCCTTTGTGGCAATGACCGTCGATGCCGCCGCGCTGGAAGCCCTCCGGGCCGACCCCCAGGTGCTCAGCATCGTGGAGGATGTTCTGGTCGAGCCAATGCTCGGTGACAGCGTGCCGTTGGTGACCGCAGACCGGGCGCACCTCCTCAACTATACGGGGGCAGGCCAGACCATCGCGATTCTCGATACGGGCGTTGACCGCGCCCACCCTCGTCTGGCTGGCAAAGTCGTTTCCGGGGCATGTTACTCGTCTACCAACAGCTCTCTCGGGCTCTCCTCGGTTTGCCCGGGCGGCGTGCCGAGTTCGACCTCGCTCAGTGCCAGCATCAACTGTGCTGTCAATGGGTGCGATCATGGCACCCATGTGGCCTCCATCGCCGCCGCCGTTGCGCCAGGGGCCGACATTATTGCCATCCAGGTTTTTTCCAGGCAAACGGACAGCACGACAGGCGGCCCAAGGCCCTGCGCTGACCGAGGCAAGACCAGTCCCTGTATCATCAGTCTGACATCCGATATACTGCTCGGGCTCCAACGTGTGTTCGCCCTCCGCAGCACCTTCGACATCGCCTCTATCAACATGAGCCTTGGCGGTGGAGAGTTCGACAACCAGCTTTTCTGTGATACTGCCAACGGCCATTTCGGGTCAGGTGTCAAGGTGGCGATTGATGATCTGCGGGGCGCAGGCATCACCACGGTAATCGCGGCGGGCAACGATGGCTTCCGAAACGCCTTGGGATCGCCAGGCTGCATCTCGACGGCCATCAGCGTGGGCGCGACCACGAAGGACAATGTGGTTGCCAGCTATTCCAATGTGGCGAGCTTTCTAACCCTCTTCGCTCCCGGCTCCGGCATTGTCGCGGCGCTTCCTGGTGGCGGCACTGGCACGAAGGATGGCACCTCGATGGCAGCCCCACACGTTGCGGGGGCCATCGCGATCTTCAAGCAGGCCAAGTTGAATGCGACAGCGGACGAGATCAGAAGCTATCTGACCACCCGAGGCCCCTTCATCACGGATACACGCTCAGGGGGCACAGTGCTCAACAAGCGTCGCCTGGATGTGTATGCGTCCCTCTGCATTATCATTACCTGCGACAGTGACGATAATCGCACCATCACCGTAGGTAGCTCCTTCAATGGCGCGATCACCCCATCCAACGATGTGGATCATTACTACTTCAACGGTACAGCGAGCACTCGACTAACCCTCCAGATGGAGGTGCTGGCTGGCCTGATTGACCCTCACCTGCGCCTCTATGATCCTAACGGGACGGAATTGGCGGTGAATAATAACGGCGGCGCGGGGTTGAACGCGCTCATCAATGGCTATCTGCTACCGGTGAGCGGTCGCTATTTGATCCGCGCGACGAGTTCCCCAACATTTTTGGGGGGAACGGGTACCTATCGTCTCTCTGCGAGCAGCCAGATCGTGCTCTTGAACCCCATACCAGGTATTGATCGCCTCGTCCCCAGCTCGGTTACTGCAAACCTGTTGGCATCGGATTTCTGGGTCAAAATTGAGGGTAGCGGCTTCATGCCCACCTCGCAGACGACCTGGAATGGCAACACGCGCACCATGTCCTACAGCAGCCCAAGCCGAATCTATATTCGGGTTCGGGCGGGGGACATCTTTTTGCCAGGAACCGCTTCCGTTCGCGTGCGTAATCCGGGGCCGGGTGGTGGCACTTCCAACACCAAGTCGTTCGTCATCAGCATTCCCTTCCTCGGAGTGAGCGAGCTGGTGGCTCCACCGGCGGGAAGCACGACCTCGGTCGGGGTAACTTCATCCTTTGTCATCAGTTGGACGCACCCAAGCGCCTCCTGGCGCACCATGCAGAATATGGACCTGCGGCTGCGCGACGAAAATAACAACACCTCGCTCTGGGTGCGCCTGAGCGAGGGGGTCCCCGAGGGTGATCCCGCGCCCCCGCCGGAGGTTCGCTACCGCCTGCTGAACGCGAGCGAGCAGGTCATTGCCGAGGGGCTGCCGGGCGAAGCGCGCGACCTGGTACTGACCGACACGGTGACCCTGCACCTGGATCAGAGCACCTTCTCCGGCTCCAACCGCACGGTTATCATGACGCCGACCGTCACTTTCGGCCCGGCAGCGGTTGGCACCTACCACATCGAGTTCCGCGTGGACAACCAGGAGGGCGAGATTCAGGATGGCGACCTCTTTGGCAGCTTTACAATTCTCCCGGTGGGCTGCACCACAGCGCTTTCGGCGATTGACATCAGCGGGCCAACCACGGGGGTCGTTGGTGCCCCGACGACCTTCAACGCGGCCATCTCGCCGCTCAGCGCGACGGCTCCCATCAGCTACACCTGGGCCCCGGAACCCAGCAGCGGGCAGGGTACCGCAACCGCGACCTACTACTGGTCGGCGGCAGGCACTCATCCCGTGTCGGTCAACGCCCAGAACTGCGGCGACTTCGTGGCGGATATCCAGGATGTCGCCATCCGCACCACGACGCAGCCGGACCTCTCCATCAGCAAGGAGGGAGCAGCCGTGGCGACCGCCGGACAGCCCATCACCTACACGCTAACAGTAACGAACAGTGGCGAGCAGAGTGCCTCCAACCTCCTCATCAGCGATGCGATTCCAGCGGGAGCCACCTATATTCGCGGTGGGACACGTAGCGGCACCAACGTCTCGTGGCAACTGCCTGAGCTTGGCGGGTATGGCGCGGTGGCCCAGGCCACCTTCGTGGTCAGTACCGCCTCCACAATCACCAATAGCAACTACTCGGTGTCGGCAGATGGCGGGGCCTATGCCACCGGCAGCCAGGTAGTCCAGACACAGATTGTGGATTCGCTGGTGCAGGTTGGGCCAATGGTCACGGGCACGCTCTCCTATGGCTCGTGGGCGGCGGGCACGGGGGCCGAGCTACGAGCACCCCAGGGCTCTGTCTTCGATGACACGACGCTTACCTATCGCGAGTGGAGCGCGCCAGAAAGCTTGCCGTCGGAGTATCGGTACGGCGGGCGCGCCTTCCGGGTCGAGGGATACCAGGGGAACCGACTGATACCGGACTTGACCCTCGCCGAGGAGGTTACCTTCAGGCTTGCCTACGACAGCACTGCTCTTGGCGGTCTCAACGCGACCGCGTTGCATCTGTACCGCTGGAATGGCAGTGGTTGGTCCGCTGAGGGTATACAATGTATGACCGAGGTGACCGCGGGCGAGGTTGTCTGCACGGCCATGCGGCCCGCGCTGGGCAACTTTGCCCTCCTGGTGGAGTTGCCCCGACTTTACCTGCCACTTCTGGCTAGTGCTCTGTCAGGGATGAGGTGATGGATAAGAACGTTGCGAAGGGTTGATAAAACGTAACTGCTTCTGACGGAATATGTGGTATGGAAGATCGGGAAGCGTGCCATGCGAGCCCTC
>JACCSL010000357.1 GCA_013812995.1 Ardenticatenales bacterium
TTCCACGGCTCATCCACGGGTTTTACACGGCCCATGTCCATGTTTCTGCTTTGATGCGGACGTAGTTTATGTCAAGGGCGGGGGTGAGCAGAAGGAGGGCGGTGAGACGGCGCGCGATTTCCCGCACTTCTTGTGCCTCGTCTATGGTGAGGCTGCGCCCCAACACGCGCTCGTCCCGGTAGGAGAGCCATTTTTTGAGTACTTGGTAGCCGCCGATGGTGTAGCCCCAGACAGTGGCGGGAATGTTGCGCCAGTGGGCGAGGTCGTTCAGGTAAATATCGTAGGTGTGGGAGCCGAGCCGGGCCAGGGCTTCTTCTTCGCTCAGGCCGAGGGTAGCCGCGCTGGCAGCGATGGCCTCGCGCTCCGCTGTGCTGTAGTCGCGGGGTCGAGCATCGCCGCGCCCTGGCATGACGCCGCTGCCGCTGGGATAGCCCCAGCCTGCTGTCAGCGTCAGGTGGCCCGCGTTGGGGTCCAGGGCACCGCCGCCCGCGCGGGCGATGACGGCGAGGGGGCGCAGGGCGGGCTCGATGGAGCCGGTGGTGACGCCGGGCAGGGCGCGCTCTGTGTCCAGCAGGGCTGCCACGCGCTGCCCCAGCGCGGCGGAGTCGAGGAGCAGATCGCGGTGCGCGGGCAGTGGGATGCGCGGCCAGTCCATGCGGATGCCGTCCTCGTGTTCTGCGAGGTAGGCGGGGCTGTAGCCGATGGCGAGGGCGTGCAGCCAGAGGAGGAGGGCGCTGTCAGGGTCCGCGTCGATGTCCGCGATGCCCAGCGCACCGAGATAGCGCCGTGCTGGCTCGGAGAGGTTGGCGGTGGCCGGGGAATCCCCCGCGAGGTTTAGGCTTTGGAACACGGGGCCAGCCAGAGACACGCGGCGCAGCAAAAGGGGAATGTAGTAAGCGTGACCGCGCAGGAAATCGTTGTCGCCCAGGACGCGCGTGAAGGAAAATGGGATTCCCTCCGGGCTGGCGACGCCTTTGGGACGGCTTATCAAAAAACTGTTCCCCTCCCAGAATTGTTCCCACAGAGGAGGACGTGAGCGATTCCAGAGAGGGCTAACATCGCTGTAGTAGCAGTAGCGAGTGTCAAAGGGGCGCAGCGCATAGCGGCAAAGTCGCTCCTGTTGAAAGGGTTCAGCCGCCTGGACCTTGGGGCGCACTTTTCGTGCCTCAAATCCTGCCGCATCTTTGGTTAGCCCCGTGTCCAGCGCGTCCAGCGTTTCCCAATCGACGGTTCTGTCGTAGTACAGTCGCATCCGCCGCTCCAGCGCGGCGGGGTCGATGGCGAACAGTGCTCCGCCCCGCTTTTCCATAAGGCCATTCAGCACCACAGCGGCCAGATCACTCAGGAGGGGCCATTCGAGGTATTGGTCCGTCACATCGGTTGCCCTGAAGACGAGGCGATTTTCGACAACCGGAGCAACGAAATCGTACTGCTCCTCCAGATTGGGGCGGGTCAGACTCTCCAGCAATTCCTGCTTCTTGCGTGTGCCCCAGAACTCGCGGTAATAGACCTGGGGCAAGGGCGCGCGCTGGGCCTTACGCACTAAAAGACAGATCGCGGTACCCTTGCGGATTCCCTCGCGGTTATACTCCGTGGAAAACACACTGGGGTCGGGCAACCCCTCGGGCGTCCGCTTGCCCGTCTCGCGGCTATCCCCATTCAAATTATCGAACCAGAGCTTATCGAAGCCCGCCAGCAACCGCTGCCGCATCACCACAAACGAGGGCTCGCTCAGATACGAGAAATTACTGATATAACTCACCACCCCCATTCCCGTCATCTCCGCGATACGCCGTTCAGCCAGCCCGAAAAAGCGCACATACAGCTCATCCAGGTTGAACTTCTTGATGCCCCACACATCGATCAACCCCTCCTTGTACGGCCTGACCAACCCCTTCTCCTCCTGCGGGCTGACCCCGGCAAACGCGTTGTAGGGAGGATTACCAAGCACCACCAGGATCGGCGCATCGCGCTTGATGCTATTGGCGGCGGCTCCTTCTGCGTCCAGCTCTGGAAATTCCGACTGTCCCTGCTCCGCGCCTGCCTTCCATCCAGTCAGCGAATTGGTGAGGTAGACACCTGCGCGCTCCTGCTCCTCGTCCAGCGGCGCGCCGAGCCGCTGGAGCAGCAGCCCAAGTTGTAGATGGGCCACCACGAAGGGCGCGGGGAGCAATTCAAAGCCAAAGACGCGGCTCTGCACCGCCTGCTTCAGCGTAGCCCCGATGAGCCCCTCCTCGCCCTGCTCCGCCAGCGTCGTACCAATCCGCTTCAACACTTCAACGAGATAGGCCCCGGTCCCACAGGCGGGGTCCAGAATATAAACGCGCTCGTCGGCCAGCCCATCGGGCAGTCCCAGCTCGTCGCGCAGCACCTGATCCACCCGCTCCACCTGATAGCGCACGATTTCCGGCGGCGTGTACCAGACACCCAGCGCCTTGCGCAACTCCGGGTCGAACGCCTCCAGGAAAGGCTCGTAGAAGTACTGGACAGCATAAGCCTCCTCGAAATTCGCAAAGAAGCGCTCGCGCTCCACCCGGTTGAGCAGCGCCCCGGCCAGCGACAGCACCTCGGCCAACCGCAGCGGCTTGAGATGCTGTGGCATTGCCAGTTGGGCGAAGAGCGCCTGGAGCATCGGGACATGCAGCTCCCAGGCCGCTGAGCGCCAGTCAAAGGTATCCCGGCGCGCCGGATTCGCCTGATGCCAGAGCACCCAGGCGGAAAAGACACCATAGAAAAGCGTCTGCACCAGCGTCGAGCGGAAGAAGTGATTGCCGCGCGACCCCTCGAAGGTAATCCCCAGGGCCTTCTCCAGCGCCATGCGCAGACTGTCCAGGGCGGGCAGCGCCTGCCCCTCGACGCGGGCACGGGCCTCCCGCGCGTAGGAGGCGAGGAACCAGGCCACATCGGCGGGGCTATTCACCGGGGCGGCATGCAGCATCGCGCGCTTGAGAAATTCCTCGAAGCGGCTGCCATGCACCGC
>JACCSL010000369.1 GCA_013812995.1 Ardenticatenales bacterium
GCGCGTCGCCGTGCGCGCCACGGGTAGTTTCAATATCCGCACCGCCACCGCCCTCGTGCAAGGCATCAACTACCGTTACTGTCGCCTGCTGCACCGTGTCGATGGCTACACCTACCACGAGAAAGGAAATGCCCGGTCCGAAGGCGGCAGTGCTTTCGCAGCGCCGCGCCCTTCCTCCCACGCCTGAAGATCGTGGGTTTCCGGGCGCTTACCTCCATGAGGGTCAACAAACCTGGACTAGCGCTGAGCAAAGGCTTGCATAATCTCGAACATCGCTCGCATCTCAGCAAGTGCCTGGGTCGTGCCGCCCGGAAATTCATCAAATTGGGCGGTCTCATCAAAAGCTGCCAGGATTGCCCGACCCTCTTCCGTCTCATCTAACTCAAGCAGCAGCACACGAATCGCTTCCTTGAGGTCGGGAGTCATGTTGCTGTTCACAACGGCCACCTGTCGGGGGACTGACTTCGTCTCAGCGATAATGCTCACTTGAGAGCGCTGTTCAGCTGTTAGTTTTTGGAAGCGGGTACTATCGATAGCACCCGCTGTCACCCGCCCTTCCAACACCCACTCGATGATGAGGTCGTCGTCATACGCAAAAACGTAGCCAATTTTATCATCTGGCACAGGGGAGTTGCTACGCAGATTCTCCACTGGCGTAAAGCCGCTTTCGAGCAGTTTTACCAGGGGCAGCATGTACCCGCTGGTGGAATAGGGCTCGCTGAAAGCAAGGGTCCGACCTTCTAGATCGCCCAGCGTGGTGATGCCACTGTCTGCGCGCGTAAGGAAGACCGTGTTATATTCGGAAACCCCCCCCTTCCAGCGCCGCAGGATGGGCTCCCCATTGCCATTCTGGCTGACAATGAGAGCGGGGTAGACGCTATCAAAGTACACATCGACCTCGCCGCTCTCCATCCACTGCGTCATCGCTTCAAGGTCTGGGGCCACCTTGATTTCGACCTTGGTCACACCGAGTTGATCCAGGTTAGCGGTGAGATATTCAGCCAGAGGTAAAAAGAGCGAGACCGTTTCGCCAGGATCATCGGAGATCTCCGCCAGGACAATCACGCTCTGGGTATTGGATGGTGTGCTCGACTGGGCGGTTGGCGAGGTCGCAGTGCTGGCGCAGCCCAACAGGAAGAGGCATGCGAGTAGCAGAATGAAGGTCAGCGATGAGCGGGGCATGGTCTTGCTACTCCTGTACTGTTTTCTTGTCGTCTTTAAAGGATAGCATGAATGTCAATAGAATCTCGTTCGCCATTACCACAAGTGGCTAAGGCTCCCGGCGGGCAGGGAGCGCGGACATCCGCTCGATTTCCTGGTCCATGTCAAGGCGAACGAACAGGGCCAGCGCCTCCCGCCAGAGCCGCTTCCCGCGCGTGCGGTCGCCTTGCTCCAGTTCATAGCGCGCCCACTCGCGGAGACTCCGCGCGCCCTCCGCGTCCGCGCCTATCTCCTGGAGCAGGCGGACGCTTTCGGCAAAGCAGTCGCCGGGCCCCTTCTCCGTGACCTCTGCGGCGATACGCGCCGGGTGGGCCTGGACCATTCCCAGCGCCCGCCAGGCGGCCCCGATGTGAACCGGCTCGCCCGTCGTCTGGCCGCGCAGGAGCGCTTCCTGGGCGGCCTCCATCGCCTCTATTGGCCGATTTTGTCCAAGATAGGCTTCGGCCAGGTAGCTGTAGGCAACCGAGACAAACTCTCCACGCCCCGCGCTCTCCGCCATCTGGAGGGCGCGCCGCAGCTCACTCTCCGCCGCGCGATACTCTCCCAGGCCGACATGCGCCTCGCCCAGGTTGTCCAGCAGGAGACCCTCCAGGTCGCGGCTGCCAATCTGCTGCGCCAGGGGTAGCGCCTCGATATACCGGGTAACGGCCGTGCGATAGTCGCCGCGCTTGAAAGCCAGCACGCCCAGATTGTTCAGCAGCATCCCGACGCCCTGCTGATGCTCCAATTCTCGATAGAGGGCGAGCGCCTGCTCGAAGCAGGCGGTGGCCTCTTTGAAGTGCCCCACACGAACGCAGATCGTGCCCAGGAGCTTGAGGCTCTTGGCCGCCATATCGCGCGCGCCCAGGCGACGGCTCTGGCCCAGGGCCAACTCGCCGAGGCGGACGGCCTCCTCGATGTTGCCCTTGCGCATGACAACCCATCCCTGCTGGTAGAGGGCATTGAGAAGCTCAACCTGCGCGCTCACCCCCGCCCCCTCCGCCACCAGTTCTGCGGCATGAGCACTTTCCAGGGCGGCGGCATAGTCGCTCTGCTTGATCTGGACCTCACTCAACCCGCTCCAGGCCCGCGCCTGGGCCGCGCCATCTTCGGCGCTGGCGGCAGCCTCGCGCATGGCCCGGTAGGCGGCTGCGGCCTCGCTATAGTGCGCCTGCTGGAAGAGCATATCGGCCAAACCCTCGTAGAGCGCGATACGCTCCGGGAGATGCTCTGGCCCCTCCAGAACATAGGCCGATGCCTGAGTGTACCAGCTCAGCGCACTCTCGTAGGCGTGGAGCGCGCGGGCCTGCTGTGCGGCCTCCAGGCTGTAGCTA
>JACCSL010000377.1 GCA_013812995.1 Ardenticatenales bacterium
AAAGTCACCAAGTAGGCCCCTAAAAGGGGAAGGGCAAAAGTCAAAAGTGACGACGAACGGCAAATGGCAGATGTGGGGGCGAAGCAGTCGCCTATGACTGGAATAAACTCTGCGACTGCTTCGCCCGCGCTGCCACATCCTACGCGGTTAGTTCTTTGAGGATGGTGGGGAAGAGGGCGTACCAGGCGGCCGAGCGGGCCACGTCGTCCAGCGAGACGGAATCCTCTGTGGTGTGCGCCGTGACCTCATCGCCGGGGCCAAAGCCAATCGAGGGGATGCCAGCCTTGCCATTCCAGTAGATGCCATTCGTGCTGAAGCTCCACTTGCCGATGTGCGTCGGCTCGCCCCAGAGCGCCTCGTAGGTCCGCTGCCCGGCCTGAACGATAAGCGATTCTTCGGGAATCTGCCAGGCGGGGAAATACTTGTCCACCGGGAAGACGAAGCCCGTGTAGCTGGGGTCCTCGTAGAACATCATCTTGACTTCGATGTTGCTGCGCTCGTGCTCGGGGATGAGCTGCTCCACTTGCAGGAGCGCATCTTCCTTCTTCTCGCCCCAGGTGAGGCGGCGGTCAATCGTCAGCACCGCGAGGTCGGGCACCGCGTTGATGCTGGGCGTCTCCACATCCATCTTCGAGACGGTGATGCGCCCCTGCCCCAGAAAGTCATCCGTCGGCAACTGATCGTTCAGGTCGCGAATGCCCTCGATGACGGGAAGCAGCTTGTAGATGGCATTGTCCCCCAACTGGTTAGAGGCGGCGTGTGCGCTCTTCCCCTTGGAGAAAACCTGCAACTCCACACGCCCCTTGTGGCCCCGGTAGATACCCATCTTCGTCGGCTCCCCAATGACCACGAAATCGGGCTTCAGCCCCTCGTGCTCCACCAGCGCGTGCGGTGCAATCCCATCGCACCACTCCTCCATGTTGCCAAAGTAGACGCCGCGCCACCCGTCCAGCAGCCCCATCTCATGCGCCCAGGCCAACCCGTAGATCATGCCGGGCGTGGAGCCCTTCTCGTCGCACGCGCCGCGCGCCCAGAGCATCCCATCCTCGACCTTGCCCTGAAAGGGGTCCCACTGCCACGCCTCGGGGTCGCCCACGCCAACGGTGTCGATATGGCTGTCATAGAGCAGCGTGCGCGGTCCGTTGCCAATCTCGCCCACAATATTGCCCATCGAATCGAACCAGACCTTGTGGAAGCCCAGGCGGCGCATCTCCTCCGCCACGCGCTCCCCCACCGGGCCAATCTGCGACTCCATCGAGGGAATCGCACACAACTCCCGCAGGAAGGTCACCAGTGTGTCCCGCTGCTCCTCCACCCGCGCCTGCAACTGCTGAATAACCTCTGGTGAAATAGTCATAACATACCTCGCATAAAAAATTTGGTTTATTGATCATGCAGAACGGGCGACGCCGTCGCGCCATCGCTCGCAGAGTTCATGCCGTCTTGAGGCAACGGCTCTCGCCCCTACATTGCCCTATCCTACCGTTGCCCTATCCTACCGTTGCCCTATCCTTGATTTCCACTGATCCTTGCTCCGTGCCGTCCTACAACCCCCGCTCTTCCCGGTGGTACGGCTGCCCCAGCGCCGCCGGGGCTCCCACCGAGCGGGAAAGCTTCTCATACCCGGTCACAGCGATCATGACGATGATCGTCAGCAGGTAGGGCAGCAGATTAAGGAATTGGGGAGGAATCGTCGTGCCCACGGCTTGCATCCTGAACTGAATCGCGTTGATGCCCCCAAAGAGCAGCACCCCGAGCACTGCGCGCGCGGGGTTCCACAGGGAGAAGATCACCAGGGCGACCGCGATCCACCCGCGCCCCCCAGTGATATTCTCCGTCCAGCCCGGCGTGTAGGCCAGCGAGAGATGCGCGCCGCCCAGCCCCGCCAGCGCGCCACCCAGCATCGTATAGAGGTAGCGCAGCCGGGTGACATTGACCCCCATCGCGTCCGCCGCGCGCGGGGCCTCGCCAATGGCGCGCAGATTCAGGCCGGGCCGGGTCCGGTAGAGGTAAAAGGTCGCCAGGGGCACAAAGAAGTAGATCGCGTAGGTGAGCAGGTCCTGGTTGAAAAGAGGGTCTCCAATGAGGGGCAGCTCACTCAAGCCAGGAATGGGAATGCGGCTAAAGTGCGGGCCTTGCAGCCCGACCAGCGCGCCACCACCCGGACCCAGACGTTGCCCCAGAAAAGAGGAAAGCCCCACGCCGAATATCGTCAAGGCCAACCCGCTCACGACCTGGTCGGCACGCAGGGTGATGGAGAGAAAGGCGTGAATCAGCCCCATCCCCGCGCCCGCCATGAACGCCACCACGACGCCCAGCAGCGCATTGCCCGAGTGGTAGGCCGTCGCGAAGCCGGTGACCGCGCCCATCAACATCATGCCCTCGATGCCCAGGTTGAGCACCCCGGCACGCTCGGTGTAAATCTCGCCAATCGTCGCGTAGAGCAGCGAGGTGCCCGCGCGAATGGTCGCAGCTAGAATCGAGATGAGTAGTGCAAAATCCAAGGCAAAGTCCTTCGCTGGTGATACGAATGAGGTTCTCTCAGACGCACGCGCTATTGTACAGAAACAATGGGGGGAGAGCTAGAGACCCCATCAAGCGCGCAATTTCAGGTACCTATCGCACCCTTTACTTTTTAAGCTCCCTCGATACGATGGAGCCCCAACCGCAGAACCATACAAAGGAGCAACCAATGAAAATCTACACTCGCACGGGCGATGAGGGAAAAACCGGCCTCTTTGGCGGGCAGCGCGTGAGCAAGGACTCGCCGCGCGTGGAGGCGTATGGAGCCGTGGACGAGACGAATGCAACGCTCGCCATCGTTCGCACTCTGCTGGAGCCGGGCGACCCGCTGCACGAGCGGCTGGTCGCCATCCAGAACGATCTCTTTGTGCTGGGCGGGGATCTTGCCACACCCGCCAGCGAGGGCGCGAGCCAGCGCGTGCCACGCATGACCGAGGCGGACGGCGCGCGGCTGGAGCAATGGATCGACGAGGCCGACGCTGAGCTAGAGCCGATGCGCAGCTTTATTCTCCCCGGCGGCACGCCCGCTGCCGCCCATCTGCACCTGGCCCGCACCATCTGCCGCCGCGCTGAGCGCCGCGTCGTCACTCTGGCCCATTCGGAAACGATCTCGCCCCACACCCGTGTCTACCTCAATCGTCTCAGCGACCTGCTCTTCACCTGGGCACGCCTCGTGAATGCCCGCAGTGGCATCGAGGAGACACCGTGGGTGCCCCGAAAGAGCGAGGAGCCGCCTGCCACAAACGGCTAAAATCCTTGACATAGCAACCGATGTTCGTAGAATGCTCTGCTCAATGAACGATGAGCTTCACCCCACAACCACAATGACGCTACAAGCGGGTCAAGGATTACACCTTGACCCCTTCGCGTTTCTGGCGCTGCTGCTCACGATCTTTGCCTGGGCTCCGCTATTGGGCTCCCACTACTTCATGGGTGCCCACGATGCCACGCATTCCCTCTTCTTTCCCATCGAGTTCGACAAGGCGATTCAGGATGGCTTCTGGCTCCCCCGCTGGGGCCCTGACTTCGCGCATGGCTACGGCTACCCAATGTTTGTTTTCTACGCGCCGCTTAGCTTCTACATCTGGGAGGGGTTCCATCTCACGGGGCTCTTCGGGGTGGTCGCTAGCACCAAGGCGACCTTCGTCGTCGGGTTTCTCCTGGCCGCGGCGGGCATGTACGCCTACGCGCGGGCATTGTGGGGGCGGCCCGCCGCGCTTCTGGCCTCCGTCGCCTACACCTATCTTCCCTATCACCTGCTGAACATCTATGTCCGCGCCGCCCTGGCAGAGTTCATGGGCATGGCGCTCCTGCCCTGGATTGCCCTTGCTTTTCGTCGCCTGATTCACCGCCCCTCGCCACTGACGATGGCGGCGGCAACGGCCAGCTACGGGGCCTTGCTCTGGACGCACAACATTACCGCGCTGCTCTTTACCCCCGTGCTGGGCGCGCTGATTCTCGTCGAAGTGGCCTTGCTCGCCCGCCAGGAAGG
>JACCSL010000384.1 GCA_013812995.1 Ardenticatenales bacterium
TGCCAGCACCACGCCCATGCAATATGCCATTGCCGAGGCGCTGCGCCTGCCCGATGCGTATTTCCAGGGGCTTGCGGCGGAGTACCAGGCCCGGCGTGACTTTCTGATGGGCGTTCTGGAAGAGACCGGGCTGCGCCCGCGTTGCCCCGAGGGGAGCTACTTCATCCTCGCCAGCATCGAGAACTTCCCGCACGCCGACGCGCTGGAGTTCAGCCGCTTTCTGGTCAAGGAGATCGGCGTGGTTGCCATTCCGCCCGGCACCTTCTATCTCAACCAGGAATATGGCGCTAAACTGATCCGATTCGCCTTCTGCAAGCGCCAGGAGACGCTGGACGCCGCCGCCGAGCGGCTCGTCCGCCTGCGCGTTTAGTTTGCGGAGCGAGATATGAGTGCATCTAAGCAGTTTGTTGTATGCCGACAACGGATTCAAAATTGGCTTAACCCACTCTTTCCCTATAACAAATCAGGTGTGCTATGCCCAAAACATTGAGAGCAATAGATCTTTTTTGTGGTGCAGGTGGCAGCAGTTATGGTGCTCAGAGCGCCAGTATTGAGATTGCGGCAGGTTTTGATATGTGGGAACCAGCAATCAAAACCTATCGGTTAAACTTCCCCCAGGCAAAGATGTTTTCCGGTGATATACGCATCCTCTCGTCAAATAATATTAAAAAAATCAAATCCCTTATAGGAAAGGTTGATCTAATCATAGCTTCACCAGAATGTACGAATCATTCAAAAGCCCGGGGGGCTGCCAAGAAATCGGAAGAAAGTCGGAAGACTGCTTTTGAGGTTATACGCTTTGCCAGAATATTTAGACCGCCATGGATGGTTATTGAGAATGTTATAGAAATGCAGACCTGGGATAAGCACAGCGAATTACTTAAGAGCCTTTGGGATTTAGGATATTTTATCAGAGAAATAGTGCTAAATTCTAAAGATTTTGGTGTGCCTCAATCACGGGAAAGGCTATTTATACTTTGCTCACTGTCTGCTAAAGCAACTGTGCCCACAATTCAAGAACAATTTCATAAAACTGCACAAGATATAATAGATACCTCTGGAAAATATAGTCTGAGTCCTTTAAAGAAAAAAGGTCGGGCCGAAAAAACCATCCAATCCGCAGAACGGGCAATAGCTGCATTGGGCGAAAACACACCCTTTTTGTTGGTTTACTATGGTTCTGGGCGTAATGGTAAGGGAGGGTGGCAGAATATAAATGAACCTTTACGTACAGTTACCACACTTGATAGATTTGCTTATGTAGTTCCAGGGAATAGCGGTCACATGATGCGAATGCTGCAACCCGAAGAACTAAAGCTGGCAATGGGATTTAAACCAGATTTTAATTTAAGCAACGTTGACGGATTAACTCGAAGAGATCGAATTAAGCTAATGGGTAACGGTGTTTGCCCCCCTGTAATGGAAGCAGCTGTTAGAAGCCTCACCTCTATGTCACCCTAGAGGAAAGCGCAGATGGAAGGATAATACTCATGTCTGAACGAGATCATATTCTTATTGACCTGGTAAAAGAAGTTTTAGGCCCCCGTAGTGGAAACCACGAAATTCTATCTGAAGCTGAGAACCCGCGTGATGAATATATCACGGGCGTTTTGGCACCCGCCAAAGCTCCCAGGTCTCTGGACAATATTGATGCTGACTTTGATGATCTGACCGAAGAAGTTTCCAGTGAAGAGGATCAGGATAACCAGGGATATGTAGTTGTTCCTGGCGTATTTTCGCCAGCATTAAATCCAAAAGAATTACCTCGTTCTATTGGTCTATCTTTTACTGTTGAAGCTGTTAGCGGAGAGCCACAAATTGAAATTTGTGCTACCTGGGCTCGTTATTCATTGACTCAGCAGGGTTGGCAGCGCCAGCCTGCTATTTTTTTGACGGGACCAACACCGGCCGCCAGGAATGATCGCTGGTTAGCTGGGACCGGAGTCTCTCTTCAATTACGGGCGCTCTCATTACTAGGGGGAGGGTATCGAGTTTCTATCTTTCTGGTGAACACCACCGAGCTATCTGATAACGGTCGAGCTGATACGCCGGATTACCTTTTCCAACCCCAAATCAGGGTACATTGCTGCGCAGACACAAGATTAGTGCCGGTTCAAATAATTTCCGGAGGTCAGGCTTCTACAATCGCACCCGGCTCAATGGCTGCCGAGGATGAGTCACTAAATTTACTGTATCGTGACCGCACGGCGTTTGCGCGTGGGCATTTGTGCGGTGTTATGTGGCACCAGATAGACCCAGAACGACAGCATCCTTCTCTTACGTCCCCGACAGAAGCTCCTTTTGCCTGGACGGATGCCGCCCTGGTGTCATTTGCTGAAAAGCAAAAATTCACCCCGGCGGATGTTCGTACAGAGATGGTTCCTTGCTATCCTATCGAAACGCCAAGAATGGCCTGGCAGAATCAATTCGGATTATCCCCAGTGCTCGACCCGGAAGCCCTGGCCGAAACCTGGGAACCAATGGATGTTCGCAACAGCTTGCAACCGTTAGTGGATGGCTATTTGGTATGGCTCAATGCACAACAGCAACTTATCCCCACGCTACCGACTACGCAACAGTCGGTGGCTCACCGACACCTTCAACAGTGCGAAGCAGCAGTTGACCGGCTACAACAAGCTATTGATATTCTGGCAATCGATGAAGAGGCCCGGCTTGCTTTTTGCTTTGCCAATAAAGCAATGGCTTTGCAATCAAGGTGGGCCAGGGGCAAGTCGCTCCACTGGCGACCGTTTCAACTGGCCTTTATTCTATTGAATATCCCCGCTTTGGTTGATCCTCTGCATCCTGATCGACATACCTGCGATTTATTATGGTTCCCCACTGGTGGTGGTAAGACCGAAGCCTATCTAGGATTGACGGTTTTTACGCTGGCTCTACGGAGACGACGCGGTTCTCAGCAACAAGGAGGACACAATACCGGGGCGGGTGTGGGAGTTTTTTCGCGTTACACATTGCGCCTCCTTACCATCCAGCAGTTTCGCCGGGCATTGGGCGTTATTACAGCCTGCGAACTTTTGCGGGTTGATAATCTGGACAGGCCGGGCATATTAACCGGGTGGCGTCCAAGGGATTGCTCCAACAAAGAGAAGTTTTTGTGGGGCGAACTGCGTTTCTCAGTAGGGCTATGGGTTGGGGGTAATGTTACACCCAATAACATGCTTAGTGTGGGGCCAATCCCGGCTTCGACGGGAGGGTTTAGCTGGTATGTTGGAGCATTAGACTCATTGCAGGGCGTAACCAGTAGCGGTTATGACGGACCAGACCAAAAACTGCAAAGACTCAGCCAACAGGCCAGCCGCCGGGAAGTCAACGGTGAAGCAGCACAGGTATTAAATTGCCCATGCTGTCAGTCAGTTCTGGCCGTGCCGGATGAAGGGTTAGATGCTGGTCAGCACACATTGCATTTTGTTATTCAAGGGGGCCGAACTACCACGCCGTCACTAAACACGCTTAAGCCATCTGGTTTAGCAGTGACTATAGACACAGCCTCCTATACCAACCATGCAATGCCTGATTTTCGCACCCTATCTTTGACCTTTACCATACCTGAAGATACCGTTATCAGAGCCAAGCGGATTGACGAGTGGTGGTATCAAATCATTACGTTGGCTCTAGGCAGTGATGTTAGCCTGCTCGCGGCGCGCCCATCTCGACCAGGGTATTTCATCTTGAAGTATCACACCAGTCAAAGAACAACTGTCGCCTATGATTTTGAAATCTACTGCCCTAACCCCACCTGCGAGCTAAATCAATCTGCCTGGGCTGAGGCTGTTCCTCTATCTACAGATGAAACGGGAATCAGCCCAGAGTACAGTAGTCAAATGTCATTAGGATTCGAGGCAATAGATGATGCTGGAGGTCTGCCAATCATCAGTCAGATGCAGTGGCAGGCTGTGTTGCCAGTTTTCCAAAAAGCCATAAACCACCCAATCTCTGGCAGAATTCCTATCCCGGCCTGTACAGTCGATGATCAGGTCTATCATCGCTGTCCGTCCCTGGTCATTGCCACCGTAGACAAATTTGCCCGGCTGGCCTTTGTACCCCAAGCGGCATCGTTATTTGGCAATGTGAATTCCTACCACAGCCGATGGGGATATTATCGAGATGGGTCGCCTCCTTCATGTGGAGGCAATCCGCCTCAACAATACCAACCCCATCCACCAAATTTTGCTAAGGGCAAAGTATTGCATGTGCCCATTGAACCTTTTGCTCCGCCGGATTTAATCTTGCAGGATGAGCTACATCTGATTGAAGGGCCATTGGGGAGCATGGTGGGATTGTATGAGACCGCCGTTGACTTGCTTTGCCAATATCAGGAGAACAATCATACGGTTGTACCCAAATACGTCGCTTCAACGGCCACTGTGCGTCAGGCTGAATCTCAGGTTCAGGCCCTGTTCAATAGGAAGCTGTTTCAATTCCCTCCTTCAGCTATCTCTGCTGATGATCGGTTCTTCGCCCTTGACCATGAGATGCATCCCCTTGAAAGCGAGCGTCCAGGGCGATTATATGTGGCTGTTTGTGCACCGGGCAAAGGGGCACAGACGCCCATTGTGCGGATCTGGTCCGCCCTCTTGCAAGGTGCTTATGACCGCTGGCAGCAAAACCCGGTTACGGATCTTGACCGTTTCTGGACTCTGGTAGGCTACTTTAATGCCATTCGTGAACTGGCAGGAGCACTTTCGCTTTATCGACAGGACATTCCTGAAAGGATAAATTTCCGAGCAGGAAACAACGCCCGCACTTTGCCTCAAGATCGCTGGCTTGAATTGTCCAGTCGAGCCAGTTCCTTAGATCTGCCCAGTTTGCTCAAACGCTTGGAAGTAAATGCTCCAGACGCCCAAGATGCAGTTTTGTCAACCTCAATGTTTGGTACTGGGGTAGACGTGGATAGGTTGGGCTTGATGGTTGTTCATGGTCAACCCAAAACCACGGCTTCCTACATTCAGGCAACAGGTCGCGTGGGCCGACAGGGGGGAGGCTTGATAGTCACCTTTTTCCGGGCCAGTCGCCCCCGCGATCTTGACCATTACGAATATTTCACGGGTTATCATCGGGCGCTGTACCGATATGTTGAGCCAATAACAGTAGCCCCCTTCTCACCGCGAGCACGCGACCGTGGATTAGGGCCTCTGGCGGTTATCCTGCTCCGCCACGCGCGCGAGATTGGAGGCAACCCGGTTGCCCCTGAATGGCGGGTCCAACAGCGCTTGAGCGGGGCTTATTTTTGCCAAGCCGATCATATGGGAACACATCGTAACGACCCAGAAGTAGAGATCATCCCCAACTTGTTAGAAAGACGAGCCTGTCAACAACCCTCGGGACGCAGACCTGCCGCGAACGCAACTGCTGTTGAAGCTGAATCAGAACTTGACCGCTGGGCTTCACTAGCTCGGCAACATGCAGGTTCTGATACCTTTGTCTACTATGAGCCAACACTATCCAAGCCACCGAAACGACACGTTGTACTAGGCGATGCCCAGCATCGTTTTCAGGGCTACGATGAGGCTTACGAAAACACTCCTCAATCCCTGCGTGAGGTCGAAGAAACAACAGGATTTAAGAGCTAAACTATGACTCAATCACTCCGCCGTTCCCAATTTATCACCGTCTACGGGCCAGGTGCTATTCTGGAGGGTCCTGAAGGCCCCCGTGTTATTC